>JAJYRW010000278.1 GCA_021793895.1 Actinomycetes bacterium | reverse complement strand
CCTAGCCGGCGGAATTGCATACGCCGCGCTGTTCTCCGTATTCGCGGGCCTAGCCATTGGCTGGACGATCTTCATGGCGGTACTCGGTGATAACGAGACGCTGCGCATGGCAGTTTTAGAAGAAATCGATAATTTTGCGCCCGGCATCGTCGACACGGGCGACGGGCAGGGTGTCATCAAGCCGGAACAGCTCATCCGCACGCAGGTGTTCTCGATAGCCGGGCTCATCGCAATTGTCGTGCTGGCGTTTTCGGCCACGCGGTTTGTGAATGCGACACGCGTTTCGGTGCGCTCCATGTTTGGGCTCGAGCGTATTGAAGAGAGTTTCGTGGCCGGAAAAATGAAGGACCTCGCGGGTTTGGCCACATTTGGTATGGCGGTTTTGGCCTCTGCTGCGGCCTCGGTGGTCGTGGGAATTGCAACCGGCTGGCTCCTGGGGCTCTTCGGAGTTGAAGACACCGACGCGGGGCGCATGGTTATTAAGGCTTTGGGCTTCGCGGTCGTGTGGGTCGTGGACGCAATCACGATTATTTTGGTGATCCGCGTCGTGGCAGGGGCCGAACCGGTCAAGCGGGACCTGCTCCTGGGCGCCGCTGGGGGAGCGGTACTGATTGGCGTGTTGAAGGTATTGGGAACCTCCGTCGTGGGTGGTTCATCTGACCCGCTCATGGCCTCTTTCGCGGTAATCATCACGCTGCTGCTGTGGGTCAACATCATGGCGCGCATCATGCTTTACACCGCCGCGTGGATCGCGAACCCGCCGCTGCCCAACGATGCGGATGATCTGCTGGCGCGCATTCCGGCGCCCTAACCCGCGCTGGGTAGGCTCGCTGCCATGGCTTCCATTCCAGATTTCCACGCGGTCATTCCCGCCGGCGGTGCGGGCACCCGGCTGTGGCCGCTGTCTCGCGCCGCTCATCCCAAGTTTCTCCTCGACCTCACCGGTGCGGGGCGCACCCTATTGCAGCAGACCTGGGATCGCCTCGCGCCGCTCACCGGTACCGAGGGCATCGGTGTGGTGACGGGATCAAAGCACGCCGACGCCGTCCAAAATCAATTACCTGCCCTGGCCCCAAGGAATCTGTGGATCGAACCCGGACCGCGTGATTCGATGGCTGCGATCGGGTTGGCGGCGGCGCTCTTGGCACATCGCGTGGGTCCAGACAGCATTTTGGGTTCCTTCGCGGCCGACCACGTCATCGGCGATCAAGAAGAATTCGCAGCGGCGGTGCGGTCCGCGGTCGAGACAGCGCGCGCGGGATACATTGTCACGCTCGGAATGCACGCAACCCACCCCTCCACGGCTTTCGGATATATCCGGGCCGGTGCTGCCCTTGCAGCTGCGGCGCCCGCGGCCCGCCATCTGGCCGAATTTGTGGAAAAACCCGATGCCGAAACCGCCGCAGAGTACCTCGCATCCGGGCACTATTTTTGGAATGCGGGCATGTTCATCTTCCGCACCGGGGTGCTGTTAGAGCACCTCGCCCGCTTGCACCCGCAACTGCACGCCGGGCTGGTCGAAATCGCCGCCGCGTGGGATACCGATCAGCGCGCGAGCGTTTTGGAGCGCGTGTGGCCCTCCCTGACCAAGATCGCGATCGACCACGCCATCGCCGAACCCGTAGCCGCTAGCGGGGGAGTCGCCGTCGTGCCCGCCAAATTCGCCTGGGACGACGTTGGGGACTGGGCCGCGCTGCGAGACCTAATCCCCGCCGCGGCTGGAAACACAGTTCTGCGCACCGGAGATTTCCCCGACGCACCTGAGCCAATAATTAGGGACGGCGCCGCTAACCTGGTCGTTCCCGCTGCGGGACGGCAGGTGGTCGTTTTGGGGCTCACCGATGCGGTTGTCGTCGACACGCCTGGCGCGCTCTTGGTGGCATCCCGCGAACAAGCGCAACAGGTCAAGGAAATAGTCGATGCGCTGCGGGCCGGGGGCAGCGCAGAGGTCCTGTGATCACTAGCATCGCACCATGAACGTTTACACGCAGCGCGTTTCGAAACTGGTTTCCAGCATGGAACCGAAACTGATCGAGCTGCGCCGGCACATCCACGCGCACCCCGAGTTGTCCCGGGCAGAGTACGAAACCACGCAACTGGTGGCCGCAGAACTGCGCGCTATTGGTTTGAAGCCGCGCATCCTTCCTGACAGTGTCGGGTTGACCTGCGATATTGGCCCCTCCCTGGCTGATACGGGCGTGCCGCTCATTGGCTTACGCGCGGACCTGGACGCGTTGCCAGTTTCGGATCTGACCTCTGGTCCCTACCGGTCTACCGTGCCCGGCGTCGCGCACGCTTGTGGGCATGACGTGCACACGGCCGCAGTAATCGGTGCCGGCCGCGTCCTCGCGAAACTCGCTGAAGTAGATGGTCTGCAAACCGGGGTGCGCCTAATCTTTCAGCCGGCCGAGGAGCAGCAGCCCGGGGGAGCGATCGACGTAATTGCGGCCGGCGGCTTGGAAGGTGTGGGCCAAATCTTCGCGGTGCACTGTGAACCACGCCTCGATGTGGGCACCATCGGTCTGCGCGCGGGCCCCATCACCTCGGCCTCGGACAAGGTCACGATCAAGTTCAGTGGCGCCGGTGGGCACACGTCCCGCCCGCATCTGACTAATGACTTGGTATTTGCCATGGGTGCGGTCATCACCCAGGTCCCAGGAATCCTCTCGCGACACATCGATCCCAGATCGGGTGCGAACTTGACTTGGGGCGTGGTGAATGCGGGTAGCGCCCCGAACGTAATTCCCGCCGCAGGATCACTCGTGGGCACGCTGCGCTGTCTCGATATTGATGCGTGGGAACGCGCCGGCGCGATGCTCGACGAGGCGGTACACGCCGTCATCGCCCCGTTTGGCGTGGAGGCTGAAATTCGGCACGACCGTGGGGTACCGCCCGTAGTTAATGATCGCCATGCGGTCCAGATTCAACAGCGGGCCGTGACCGAGGTGCTCGGAGCTGCTGGTGAGGTGGCGGTCGAGCAATCGCTGGGCGGCGAAGACTTCGCGTGGTATCTGACCAAGGCCAATGGCGCGATGGCGCGCCTGGGTACCCGCACCCCCGGTGGGCGCACCTATGACCTCCATCAGGGTGATTTTGATCCCGATGAGCGAGCGATTGCCATCGGGGCAAAATTCTTAGCCACCGCCGCCCTCCTAGCCTCTGCCGAG
>JAJYRW010000010.1 GCA_021793895.1 Actinomycetes bacterium | reverse complement strand
CTCCCAGGGGACGACTGTCGAGCTTGCAGCCGAAGGCGAAGGTGCCGAAGCGGCGCTTGATCGCCTGGTGGAAATGCTAGAGACCAACTTGGATGAGTGATGATGCACCGATGACCAACACCGCGCAGCTATTAACCGGTACCGGAGTGGGCCGTGGCACCGCCGTGGCCGGGGCGGTCTTCATTTCCCCCAGCCCCATCGTGCCCGAAAATGAAGAGTCGGGCCCACCCGAGGTCGAGATTGCCCGGGTAAAACAAATCATGGCCGAGGTGGCAAATAACTTGCGCAGCCAGGCGCAAGCGTCTTCGAAAACGCTGGCAGACGTGCTGCACGCGGCAGCGGCCATGGCCGAAGACCCCGCGCTTATGGATCAGATAACCACCTCCATCGAAGCGGGAGCAGGGCCGGCCACCGCAGTAGACGAAGCGGTTAACCACTTCGCAAAAATGTTCCAGGAAGCCGGTGGCTACCTCGCGGAGCGGGTCACCGACCTAATGAGCGTGCGCCATCGCATTATTGCCAAAATCCTCGGCGTCCCCGAACCGGGCATTCCCGACCTCACGGAGCCGAAAATAATCATCGCCGAAGATCTTTCCCCGGCTGATACTGCCGCCTTAAACCTCAACCACGTAGCCGGAATCGTCACCGAATTGGGCGGACCGACCAGTCACACTGCCATTATTGCCGGACAGCTGGGGATTCCGTGCATTGTGGGGGTCAAAGGGATTTTAGACATCGCCCGGCCCGCCACCGTGGGCGTGAATGCGGTGGCCGGAAACGCCATCATCAACCCGAGTGCCGCGCAAAAGGAAATGCTCAAAAAACAGGGGGAAAAGCTCGCAAAATTGGTCCAGGACGCCACTCCAGCTGCCACCCAAGATGGTCATCGCATCGACGTGCTGGCCAATATTGGCACCGTCTCGGATGCCGAGCGTGCCAAAGACGCGAGTATCGGGGGAGTGGGACTCTTTCGCACCGAAATTTTGTTTTTGCGTCGGCAAAGCGCTCCCACAAAAGAGGAGCAGGCCGCCACGTACGGGCAAGTTTTCGATCAGTTCCCCGGGCAAAAAGTCGTTACCCGCACCCTGGATGCGGGCGCAGATAAACCGCTGACTTTCGCCACCCTCGCCGATGAAGAAAACCCGGCGCTGGGGGTACGTGGTTTCCGCACGGCGCGCGTGCACCCTAATTTACTTGCAGATCAGTTGGCCGCGCTGGCCCAGGCGGCAAATACTAAGGACGTCGACTCTTGGGTTATGGCGCCAATGATCGCCACCGCGGGGGAGGCCCGCGCTTTTGCCGACCAAGCCCGGGCGGCGGGTATTCAAACCGTGGGGGTGATGATCGAAATTCCAGCAGCAGCGCTTCGGGCGGAACAGATTTTGGGCGCAGTCGACTTCTTATCGATCGGCACTAACGATTTGGCGCAGTACACCATGGCGGCGGACCGGCTCAGCGCCGACTTAGTTGATTTAACCGATAAATGGCAACCGGCGATCTTAGAACTGATAGCGGCCACCGCGGCGGCGGGAAAGAAGCTCAATAAACCGGTGGGCGTGTGTGGCGAGTCTGCCGGTGACCCCCTCATGGCCCTGGTGCTAACAGGGCTGGGAATTACTAGCCTGTCGATGGCACCGCCGGCCACCATCGCCGTGCGCTACCTGCTTAATCAGCACACTCTGGCCCAGTGCCAAGAAATGGCGCACGCCGCCCGCACCGCAGCGGATGCGCAAAAGGCGCGAGATGCCGTCCTAAATCTGATCGATCCCGAAGCGCGCGAAACGCTGGGGCTGTAGCCGGCGCCTATAAGCACTCCAGCACGGCCTGGACCACCGCGTCGACCGTGATGCCGGCCCGCTGCAGCAGTTCTCCGCCCGCCCCGGAAGCCCCGTAATCCTCGACCGCGACCGTACGTCCATGCCGGCCCACCCAGCGATACCAGCCCTGATCCGTTCCCGCCTCCACTGAGACCACCGCGGTGACCTGTGGGGGCAGTACCTGGTCTTGATAGGAGCGCGGCTCACGCTCGAACCACTCCAGACACGGGGCCGAAACCACGCGCGCGCCAACGCCTTCAGTGGCTAATTCTTCGGCTGCTTCCAACGCGAGTGAAACTTCCGAACCCGTTGCGATGATGATCGCATCGGGCACCGGGGCGGAAGCGGGGTTATCTGCGGCATTCGTGCGCTCTGCGGTGCCTGCTCCACTTGGGCGCTCTGCGGCACCTGCGCCGCCTGCATCGCGCAGCACATATGCGCCGCGGGAGGCCCCAGCCTCGTACCCGATACTGGCCGCCACTACGGGCACCGATTGGCGGCTTAGCACCAGCGCGGTAGGCCCGCAATCCTGGGTAAGCCGCCGGCGCCAAGCGTCCATAGTCTCCACCCAGTCGGCGGGCCGCACGACGTTAAGGCCGCGGATAGCGCGGTAACTCCACAGGTGCTCCAGCGGTTGGTGGGTGGGGCCGTCTTCCCCCACCGCAATTGAGTCGTGGGTCCAAATGAATGTTGCCGAAAGTCCCATGAGCGCAGCCAAGCGCACCGCGGGGCGCATGTAGTCGGCGAATACGAAGTACGTCGAGCCAAAGGGACGCGTCAGACCGCTTAACGACATCCCGTTGACCACACCGGCCATGGCGTGCTCCCGAATCCCAAAGTGCACGACCTGCTCGCCCGGACCCCCGACACGACCGGCATCAGGCGGTGCTTGTGGGGCGAGGAAACTGGCGGCGTCCGCAATTTTTGTGCCGGTGGAATCCGACAGATCCGCTGAGCCGCCCCACACTTCCGGCAGGGAGCTGGCTATCGCATTGAGCGCGGAATTGGAAGCCATGCGGGTAGCAACTTCTTGAGGCTCCTCGCGCAGCTGGGCCAGCGCCTTAAGGGCGGGCGCGGCGTTCCGGGCGATAAGGCGATCTAGCAGCGCGGCTGCTTCCGGGCTGGCCTCAGTCCACTCATCCACCTCGGCCTGCCAGGCGCGCTGTAAATCTGCGCCGCGCTGGGCAACCTGCCGGGCATGGGTGAGCACCGCTTCCGGCATGTGGAAACTCTGGTCGGGATCGAGATTTAAAATCTTCTTGGTCGCTGCGATTTCACTTTCGCCCGGCGCGCCGGCGTGGGCGGCTGCAGTACCGCCCACGGTGGGCATCGGGTGGCCGATGCGGGTGCGCAACTGAATGAAAACCGGGCGCTGTTGTACCTGGGTGGCAGCGAAGAAGGTGCGGCGAATCTCATCGAGGTCTTCCGAGTCGTCAATGGTGAAGACTTCCCAGCCATAGGCGCGGTAGCGAGCTGGCACGTCTTCGGTAAACGTCACGGAGGTATCGCCGTCAATGGAGATCTGGTTGTTGTCCCACACGAGAACGAGATTCTCCAGCCCTAGCGCGCCGGCGAGAGCAGAGGCTTCATGGCTTATGCCCTCTTGCAGATCGCCATCGGAGGCATAGCACCACACGCGCGGTGAAAACAGGTCCGTTTCTAAGATTTTGCGCAGGCGGGCTGCCTCCATCGCGATTCCCACGGCGTTTGCTACTCCCTGCCCGAGCGGGCCGGTAGTCACTTCGACCCCGGGGGTGTGGTGCAACTCCGGATGCCCCGGCGTAATTGAATCCAGCGTCCGGGCTTGGCGCAGATCATCAAGGCTGATGTCATAGCCGCTGAGCCACAGTTGCAAATACAGCGCCAAACTCGTATGCCCGCAGGACAGAACAAATCGATCGCGCCCCAACCAACCTGGGTCGCGCGGTGCATGCGCTAAAAATTCTTGAAACAAGATGTACAGCGACGGGGTTAGGCTCACGGCAGTGCCGGCGTGCCCATTGCCCTTAGCTTGCACGATATCGAGGGGAAGTACGCGCGCGTACCGAATTACATCCTCATCTAAGGACGGATTCTGACTCGTCATTATGCGCTCCTACCGTAGATAAAATTCAGATTAGAGCGCCCCGGGGGTGATGTCCATTGAGCACCGAAGTGCTAACCGAACTGGCACCGGTGGGTAAAAGGTCATTTGAGACAATTACCGCCATGAATTCTTCGGCCGTCGAAAATGGGGCTGCCGCGACAGCGTCCGCATCGAGCCAGCTGGCCGTTCGCCTCCAAGAGGTTACGTTTCGCCGCGGTGAGACCCAAATCCTGCGCCCGGTGAACCTTGAAATTCAACGCGGAGAACACTGGGCGCTCCTGGGACCCAACGGCGCGGGGAAAACCACGATTCTGAGCTTTTGCGGCGCGCATGTCCATCCCACCTCCGGCACTGTGGACGTGCTGGGTCACCGCCTGGGGCGCGTTGATATGCAGCAATTGCGCCGCCACATCGGGCATGTGAACCCCCGTCATCCGCTGCGTTCGACCATGCCCGTCATTGAGGTGGTTCTTACCGGCCTGACCGGCACCATTGAGCGCCCCAATCGCTGGCGGCCAAAGCCAGAAGACATCGCGCGCGCTGATCGGCTTATTACGGAGCTGGGACTTGCTTATCGCCGCGATACCCGGTGGCCAGTTTTGTCACAGGGGGAGCGGGGCCGAGCCCTCATTGCTCGCGCGCTGATTGCCCAACCGGAATTGCTTTTGCTTGATGAACCGACCACCGGTTTGGATGTGGCCGCGCGCGAACAATTCCTCGAAACCGTGGACCAATTGCGTCAGAGCCAGCCCGACCTGACCACCATTTTGGTCACACACCATCTAGAAGAACTGCCCACCTCCACCACGCACGCTGTTTTGGTCTCGCACGGCGAGATCGTTGCGGCCGGCCCGGCGGATGCCGTATTGACCAGCGAGAAAGTCTCCCGCGCTTTCGAACACCCCATCTTGGTGCTGAAGGATGCCGACCGGTGGGCGGCGCGGTCCGCACCGAGCCGCCAAATTGGCAAAATGCTCAATACGTGAGACACGTGTATCAAATGGCGGCTAAAAGCGGTAAGTTACGCATCAGAATTCTTCGGACGAGTTCGGCCCCGGTGCTGGCCGTCTTGGAAACTTCAACTATCAACGCGGTAAAACGCATTTCTTCCCACCTTGGAGAAAGACGGTAAAAATGGCTAAATCAAATCTCTGGCGGTTTAGCGCACTTTTTGCAGGCGCGAGCCTGCTTTTGGCGGCCTGCGGTGCCAGCACTGACGCGACGGACACCGACGAACCAAATGGAGCGAGCGACGAAACCGGTGAAGTAACCGAATCCGTGCAGATCGGTATTACGCAAATTGCCGAACACCCCTCACTTGATGCGGCCCGCGATGGCTTTAAAGACGCGCTGCTAGATGCCGGTTACACCGAAGACACCGTGAGTTTCGATGAACAAAACGCGCAGGGTGAAATGGCTACCGCCACGTCGATCGCCAGCAAGTTCGCAGCCGATGACGTTGATCTGGTGCTAGCAATCGCTACCCCAGCGGCCCAGGCCACCGCCCAAGCCATCTTTGATAAGCCCATCGTGTTTACCGCGGTAACGGAACCCGAAGAGGCCGAGTTGGTTGACTCTTGGGATGCGCCCGGCGGCAATGTAACGGGAACCTCCGACCTCAACCCGGTCGAAGAGCAAATCGAGTTGATCACCGAGATTCTTCCCGACGCGCAGACCGTTGGCGTTATTTACAGTTCCGGTGAGGTCAACTCCGAGGTGCAGGTGGAATTGGCACGGGAGGCAAGTGAAGAACTCGGTCTAGAGCTGAAGGAAGTTACCGTCTCCGCCGCGGCCGAAGTTTCCCAAGCAGCCGAGTCCATCAAGGACGTCGACGCGATTTACGTGCCCACCGACAACACTGTTGTTGACGCGCTCGAATCGGTAATTCAGGTCACCGAAGATGAGGGCATTTTGCTTATCGTCGGCGAGGGCGACTCGGTAGAACGCGGCGGCGTGGCCACCTTCGGCTTGAACTACTACGAGTTGGGCTACCAGACCGGAAAGATGGCTGCCCGCATCCTGCTTGAGGGCGAGGACCCGGCTGAAATGCCGGTCGAAACTCAGGAAGTCATGCAGCTCATTGTTAATGAAGCGGCCGCTGATCGGATGGGAATTACCCTGCCCGATGACTTCTTGGACAATGCCGATGAACTCGTCACCGAATAGCCGTAATTCGTTAGCGAGAACGCAGTAACTTCCCAGCACCTGGAAGGTGAGGAGACCAGTCGATAATGATCGGCGCTATTGAGCTTGGCCTGCTGTACGCCATCGTGGCGCTGGGCGTCTATCTCACCTTCCGGGTGCTGAACTTTCCCGACTTAACCGTCGATGGCAGTTTTACCTCCGGCGCAGCGGTTGCCGGAGTCATCATCATCAACGGCGGGCCGGCGCTGCTGGCATCAGCCGCCGGGTTCGGGGCCGGGCTGGTCGCCGGTCTAATCACCGGTTTACTACACACCAAAGCGAAAATTAACGGCCTGCTCGCCGGTATTTTGACCATGATCGCGCTGTATTCGATCAACCTGCGCATTATGGGCAAGTCGAACCTTCCAATGCTGCGAGCAGAGACCCTCTTTACCCCGCTGCGCGAGCACAAATTGCTGGGCACCTGGATGGCAGTGGTGATTCTGACGATTGGGGCGCTGCTCGTGAAACTTGTCCTTGACTGGTTCTTATACACCGATAAGGGCTTGGCGATCCAGGCTACGGGCGATAACGAACTGATGATTCGCAGTTTCGGGGTTAACACGCACAACACCACCATTTTGACGCTGGCGCTTTCCAACGGGCTGGTGGCGCTGGCGGGATCGCTAGTCGCCCAGTATCAGGGGTTTGCCGATATCGGTATGGGAATCGGCCTAATCTTGGTCGGCCTGGCATCGGTCATCTTGGGACAGGCCGTATTTTTTGGAGCCCGCCACATATTGCTGGCCACTTTGGCGGTCATTATCGGCTCAATTCTGTATCGCGTGGTTATCTACTTCGCGCTCAAAGTCGGGTTTGACCCCAACGATATGAAGCTAATCTCCGCAGTTTTGGTGGTCATCGCGCTGCTGATCCCGCAGCTGCCCCTATTCCAGAATCTCAAGCGCGAATTTAAGAAAATTTTTGGGCACAATCGCGTGCCGCTCGAACCCGCTCCCGCAGCCGAGGCCTCCGGAGCTGGGGCCCCAACAACCGAGCCCCGGGCGGCTGAGGCTTCAGCAACCGAGCCCCCCGCGGTGGAGGAGGTCAAATAATGCTGCGTATCACCGACATTTCCAAAACCTTCTTCCGACACACCGCCAATGAGCGAGTCGCCCTCAATGGCGTTGATCTGCACCTGCCCGAGGGGGACTTCACCACCGTCATCGGCAGCAACGGTGCGGGTAAATCCACGCTGCTCAACGTGGTTGCCGGTTATATGCGCCCCGATACGGGGCGGGTTGAGATCGACGGGCGCCTGGTGAATCGCCTGAGTGATCATCAACGTGCCAAGTACATCGGGCGCGTATTCCAAGACCCCATGGCCGGTACCGCGCCGAATCTAACCATCGAACAAAACTTGTCAATCGCCCACCGCCGAGGGCAACGCCGCGGCCTGGCCCGAGGCGTGAGCGCGCCCAAGCGCGCCTTCTTTCAGTCCCAGCTAGAAACACTCGAACTCGGCCTGGAGTCCCGGCTCAAAACTAAGGTCGGGCTACTCTCCGGCGGGCAGCGCCAAGCACTCTCGCTGCTGATGGCGACGTTCACGCAACCGGGAATCTTGCTCCTCGATGAGCACACGGCCGCACTGGACCCACAGCGCGCCGCTTTAGTAACGCGCCTAACCCGCGAAATTGTCGCCTCCCACCGCTTGACCACGCTCATGGTCACCCACAACATGGAACAGGCGCTCGAAGTGGGAAATCGCCTCATCATGATGCATGAGGGAAAAATAATTTTGGACGTCGCCGCGCACCAAAAACAGAGCATGACAGTGGCGGATTTACTCGCCGAATTTGAACGGATTAAGGGCGCGAGCCTTGAGGACCGCACCCTGCTTTCTTAAACACCAGATAGCCTTAAGGCGTGGAGACGTTAACGCTGCAAGAGGTAATCAAAAGTTTAGAGCGGCGCTATCCGCCCCGCACTGCCCAAGCGTGGGACTCGGTGGGCCTGGTCGCCGGTGATCCGGCGCAAGAGGTCAAGAAAATACTCTTTGCGATGGACCCGGTAGCCACCGTGGTCGATGAAGCCCTGGACTGGGGCGCCGACCTCATCGTTACCCATCACCCGCTCCTGCTGCGCGGCGTGACATCGGTGGCGACTTCCAGCGCCAAGGGTTCGGTAATTCACCGCCTCATCGCTGGTGGCTGTGCGCTTTACACCGCGCACACAAACGCGGATTCTGCGCTGCGCGGCGTGAATGACGCGCTAGCTAATGCGCTGGGGCTGATCGATTTAGAACCCCTGGTTCCCGCCGGGGGCGCCGACCTCGATAAGCACGTGGTCTTCGTTCCGGCAGAACCTTCTGAACTTTTACTGCAGCTTGTGGATGCGATGTCAGCGGCCGGCGCCGGACAAATCGGTGACTACTCCGGCTGCCACTGGCAGGTAAGCGGAACTGGAGCTTTCCGCCCCGAGGCCGGGGCCAATCCGACAATCGGTGCGGTAGGCGAAACCGAATACGTAGCAGAAAAACGCTTAGAGATGATCGCCCCGGCAGCGCGGCGCGCAGCGGTAGTAGCCGCGATGCGCCAAGCGCACCCCTATGAAGAACCGGCGTTTGACGTTTTCAATTTGGCACAGCTACCGGCTCCTACCGGCCTGGGCCGCATTGGGCGCCTGGCGGAGCCTGTAACGCTTGAAAAGTTCGCGCAAAACGTTGCAGCGGCCCTTCCCGCAACTGAACAGGGCATCCGGGTGGCTGGGGCGCCCGATGCGGTAGTGGAGCGGGTTGCCGTGTGCAGCGGCTCGGGCGATTCCCTATTTGATCAGGTCCAGCGGGCAGATGTTGATGTGTATGTCACATCTGATCTGCGCCACCATCCGGCTTCGGAGGCCCGCGAAACAGCGCTGCTGGGCACGGGCCGGCCGTATTTAATTGATACCGCGCACTTCGCCTCGGAGTGGCCCTGGCTGAATTACGGGGCCGCAGACCTGAAATCCGATCTGCAGGATCTGGGTTTCGAGGCGCAACTGCGCGTCAGCGAGCGCCGCACCGACCCCTGGGATTTCCGTATCGCCAGCCCGGGAACGTCATCGTCTTCAGTAACCACCCCGCCTAAGGAGTAGCCCCCGTGCCCAAAGCCTCGCCCGAAGACCAGTTGCAACTCCTGAAGGTGCAGGAATTAGACACCAAAATCGCGCAACTTGTCCATCAGCGCAAAACGCTTCCCATACTGAAGAAATTAGCGGAACTGCAAGAACGCAAGGCCGATGTTGATCTGGCCCTGGTCAATTCCCGTACTGCCGCCCAGGATTTGCGCCGGGAATTGACAAAGGCCGAGGGCGACGTCGAACAGGTTGCGAATCGCATGCAGCGCAACCAAGACCGCCTCAATGCGGGGCAGGGGACTCCCAAAGAACTCACCGCGATGCAATCCGAGTTGGCGGCGCTAGAAAAGCGCCACGCTGATTTGGAAGAAATTCAACTAGATGTCATGCAGCGACTTGAAGACCATCAGGAAACGGTGGAGAACCTGGAAGAAGCCCAGCGCTCGGTGGATGTTGACATCGAAGCTGCCGAGGCCGAGCGCGATCAAAAGGACCTGGAAATCGTCACCGCCGGTCGCGAAGCCACGAGGAATCGCAAGATCACGGCCGGTGCAATTGACGCCGAGCTCATGAAACTTTATGAACGCATTCGCAGCCAGGTCGGTCAGGGGGCGGCCCTCCTGCGTGCGCGGCGCTGCCAGGGCTGCCAACTGGAACTCAACACCCAGGAACTGGCTCGAATTGAGGCCGCGGCCCCAAATGAGGTGCTGCGCTGCGATGAATGTGGGCGAATCTTGGTGCGAACTGCGGAGTCGGGCCTGTGAGCGCGAGCAATACCCCCAATAAGCTCATAGTGGAGGCAGACGGCGGCTCGCGAGGAAACCCGGGGCCGGCGGGTTTTGGCGCGATCGTCAAAGACGCCCAGACCGGAACAATCTTGGCGCAGCGGGCCGAACACTTAGGCATAGCCACCAACAACGTCGCTGAATACCGCGGGCTAATTGCCGGACTGCGAGCGGCGGCTGAAATTAATCCCACCGCCAGCGTAGTGGCACGCATGGACTCCAAACTGGTTGTTGAGCAAATGTCGGGCCGGTGGAAAATTAAACACCCCGATATGCGCGAACTCGCGCTCGAGGCGCGCGATATTTTGCCGACCTCCAACGTGGAATATGAGTGGATTCCTCGTGCCCAGAACACCATCGCTGACGGGTTAGCCAATGACGCCATGGACGGGGGAGACGGCACCATAATTTCGAATAGTCCCGCCGGCGCAGAGGCTAGTCCCGCCGGCGCTGAGACGAAGCAGCCAGCCGGCAGCCCCTCGGGTGCCCCACCAAGTTTTCGCACCGAGATGCCAGTAACGCTGGCGCTAGTGCGTCACGGTGTCACGCCGCTGACTATTTCGCGCAAGTTCTCCGGCAGCGGGGGCCCCGATCCCCACCTGACTCGGCAGGGCGTGGCGCAGGCTCGCAGCGCAATTCCGATCTTGGAGCGCATCGGCCAAGATGACTGGAGCGATCTGGAGCGGCCCACTTGGATTATTTCTTCCCCGCTGCAGCGGACGAAAGACACCGCGCGTGAAATCGCCAGAGGGCTCGGGCTTGGCACCGCGGTGCGCAGCATTGATGAGGGCTTCGCGGAGGTGAATTTTGGCCAGTGGGACGGTCTGCTGCGCGCGGAAATCATGGAGCAGTATCCCGATCAACTGCCCCGCTGGTTCGCGGGGGAAATTGCCGCACCGGGGGGAGAATCGCTGCCTGAAGTTGGCGCGCGGGTGCAAGCGGCTCTGGTGCGGGCCGCAAAGGCGCACGCAGGTGAAACGGTCGTTGTGACCTCGCATGTTAATGCCATACGCGCCGCGGTGGGCATCACTTTAGAGATACCACGCGAGCGCTGGAGCCAACTACGGGTTCCGCCGGCGTCGGTGACGATATTGCGTTTTTGGCCCGATGGATGGGGTGAACTAACAGCCCTGGGTCTGACTCCGTAATTCCTCCGCCGCGCCTACGACTCGCCCGGGACGATTAAATCCAGCGCCGGTGTGGCGGGCGCTTTCCCGCGCGCGGGCACCTCATTGAGCTCCGCCGTAACCCCCGGCATTTGCGCCGCCACTGCGGCTAATTCGGCCGGGCTAGTTGGTAGCGCGCCGGTGAATTCCAGCAAGTGGCGCACCAGTAGGCCGCGGGTGTGCTTGGCGTGATGGGAAACGACCGTTCGTTTCGTGCCGCGCTGCTGGAATACCCGCACGGGAACCACGTTGCCTCTGGCCTCCTCCCGCGCCTTCCAAGCACCGGTATATGTTGCGGAGCGGCAGTCCACGATGAGCTCACTTTCAGCCACGGGATCCAACGTGGCGGCCAAAGCCGGTTTCCACACCCGATTCAATCCGCCCACACCCGGCAAATTGGTGCCGCCGGTGAGGCGATAGGCCGGAATCAAATCAGTGGGACGCACCAGGCCCCACAGCGCGGAGGCGATGGCTAAATGAGAAGCCGCGCGCCGCCGTCCTAAATCAGACATTTGAGAAAAACCGATCGCCTGAAATAAAACTCCGGTATAGACCTGGCTTGCCGGAGCACTTGGTGCGGTGGCAAGCGCCGCATTGGCGGGAAATTCACGCGCCGCCGCGCCAGTCAGCTTCATCGCAGCTAGCGCTTGCGGATCAGAACTTACGGCAATTAAAGCGGCTAGAACTTCCTTCCGGACCGAATTCAACTGGGGCCACGACAGATTTTCCAACTGAAATTTTGGTCCGGTTGGCGCCGTCTTGCCCTCGGAGGGCGGAATCAAAATGAGCACAGCAACGCACGCTACTAGGCGCGAAAAAAGGGAGAGCGGATGAGTCAGCAATAAGCCGGATTCTGTACTGGAGCGCAGTTACCCGCGCGCCAGCGACGGTCATCCATCTACGACCCGCGTTGCCACGGGCCTCCAGCAACCTACCCAGAAACTTGAACGAGCAGCTCTTAAGCGTTTCCCTTTTCGGTTTTGCTCCAGGCGGGGTTTGCCTAGCCATGCCAGTCACCTGGCGTGCTGGTGGTCTCTTACACCACCGTTTCACCCTTACCGCAGCACGCTGCGGCGGTTTGCTTTCTGTGGCACTGATCCCGCGAGTCACCCCGGGTGGGCGTTACCCACCGCCTTGCTCTGTGGAGTCCGGACTTTCCTCGGCACAGATATCGAAATACCTGCAACGCGACCGTCTGGCTGACTCATCCGCGTTTCATTATTCTACGCGACCGTCAAGATTTCAGCACCGGTGTCGGTAACCACAATTGTGTGCTCGAACTGGGCCGTGCGGGACCGGTCGGCCGTTACGACCGTCCACCCGTCATCCCACATTTCCCACTTATGGGTTCCCAGCGTCAACATGGGCTCGATCGTGAAAATCATGCCAGTTTCGATGATTTCACTGTAAGCGGGCGCGGAATCGTAGTGGGGAATTATCAGCCCGGAATGGAAGGCCTCGGCCACGCCGTGCCCGGTGAAATCGCGCACCACGCCGTAGTTAAAGCGCTTGGCGTAAACCTCGATAACCCGACCAATCACATTGATCGGTCGGCCGGGCTTGACGGCTTTGATACCCCGCATCATCGCTTCTTTGGTGCGTTCGACCAGCAGGCGTGATTCCTCATCAACGTCCCCGACGAGGAAGGTGGCGTTGTTATCGCCGTGCACGCCGCCGATATACGCGGTGATGTCAATGTTGACAATGTCGCCATCGGCCAGCGCGGTGGTGTCGGGAATGCCGTGGCAGATGACCTCATTGATCGAGCTGCAAAGCGACTTGGGGAAGCCGCGGTAGCCCAACGTGGATGGGTAGGCGCCGTGGTCGAGTAAAAATTCGTGGCCAATGCGATCCAGCTCATCCGTCGTGACCCCCGGGGCGACGTTGCGGCCCACCTCTTCAAGCGCCTGCGCCGCAATGCGCCCGGCATGACGCACCTTTTCAATGATTTCCGGGCTCTTAATTTCACTACCGTTAAACGGCAGGGGAGCGGGCTTGTCGACGTATTCAGGCTGGTCGATGGAGGCGGGTACGGGCCGGCGCGGGGAGACCACACCGGGGGTTAACGTGCCAAGGGGAGCGCGATCTGCTGACATGGTGGTGAGTCTACGAGAACGCGGAGGGCGAAATGGCAGCGGCAAAGGACAAGTGGTGGTTTAACCTGTCGACCAAAAGCGTCGAGCGGGGAAGGCAAAGCGGCTGGCGCACCCGCATTGGCCCCTATGACACGCGCGAGGAGGCCCAGGCCGCGTTAGAGTCGGCCGCCGAACGCACCGCCTACTGGGATGAGCAGGAGAAGCGGGAGCGCGAGGAAGAAGACCTGTGGGGCGAGGAGGCCCAGGAGTAGACCCCCTGCCAAGGATCTTTTCCTCGCGGCGCTACTCCAAGAAGGAGTGCTCGTCGTCTGGGAAAGCCCCGCTGCGCACTTCTTCAGCGTATGCCCGCGCGGCATTGCCCAACTCACCGCGCAGCTCGGCGTAGCGCTTGGCGAAGCGCGGCGTCCAGCCGGACATACCCGCCATGTCCATCCACACCAGCACCTGCCCGTCACACTGGGGGCCAGCCCCAATGCCGATGGTGGGCACGTTCAACACCTCAGTTATTGCCGCTGCCACGGGGGAGGGCAGCAGTTCCAAAACGATTGCAAACACTCCGGCTTCTTGGAGTGCCAGTGCCTCTTCGGTAAGGGCTTCGGCTGCATTATCGCCGCGTCCCTGGACGCGTTTTCCGCCCAGCGTATGTTCGGACTGCGGAGTAAGGCCCACGTGCCCCATGACCGGTATACCGGCCCGAACACACAGGTCTACGGCCGGAGCAATCGCTTTGCCGCCCTCCATTTTCACCGCGTGGGCACCACCCTCTTTCATCAAGCGCACGGCGGAATCAAACGCCTGTTGGGGGCTTGCTTCATAGGAGCCAAAGGGCAGGTCTGCGACCACCAGCGCCCGCTTGGCTCCGCGCGATACTCCCCGGGCCAGCGGAATCAATTCGTCGAGTGTTACGGGCAGCGTAGTGTCGTAACCCAGCAGGTTGTCGCCCACGGAATCGCCAACCAGGAGCAGGTCGACCCCGGCCTCATCAAAGACTTGCGCGGTCAAATAGTCGTAGGCGGTGAGCATGACAACGCGCTCACCTCGCTCTTTAGCGGCCCGCAGGTGTTGGACTCGCACCCGCTTTGGCTTCATCGCCTCAGACATGATTTTCCTTAACTGTTGCGCCAACGATTGGTAATAGGAACTCTACGGTTGCGATCAAAGGAGCGAGCCGTGACGGTCGGCCCTATAGCGTATTGGTGGCGCTTCCACTCCGAAATGCGTACCTGTCGTAGCACCCAATCCACGGTTTCAGCGGGAAAACCAGCGGCAATGAGTTCCGTGCGGTCCGCACGCTCCTCCAGGTGGGCGCGCAAAAGCGGATCAAGGACGGCGTACTCCGGTAACGAGTCCTGGTCGACCTGGTCGGGGCGCAATTCAGCAGACGGTGGTTTGGTGATGGACGATTCGGGGATCGGTGGAACCTCACCGCGGTCGGCTGCCTCGCTGTTGCGCCAGCGAGCCAGTGCCCACACTTCTGTTTTGTACAGGTCTTTAATCGGGCCAAAGCCGCCAACCGCATCGCCATAAATTGTGGAATATCCCACCGCTAGTTCGGATTTATTACCGGGGGCGAGCACGAGGTTGCCCGAGACATTGGATGCGGCCATGAGCAGCACACCGCGAATGCGCGCTTGGACGTTTTCCTCGGCCACTCCGGGCATCTCCATCATGTCGGTAAAGGCCGACATGGCCGGCTTGATGGGTACTTCCTGATAGTTCGCGCCGATGCGCCGCGCCAGGTCGGCCGCGTCCTGCCGCGAGTGTTGCGAAGAGTATGGCGAGGGCATGCCAATCCCCAGGGTTTGTGACCCGCCGAGCGCGTCGGCGGCTAATACGGCAACAAGTGCGGAATCGATGCCGCCCGATAGGCCAAACACCACGGACCTGAATCCATTTTTGGCTACATAGTCCGCCAGTGCCAGCGTTAAAGCGCGATATACCTGCGCTTCCTGCGGCTCTTCCGGAGCGATCTGGGCCATTTGCCCCACATCAATTAGGCTCAGATCTTCCACAAACAGTGGCGCGCGGGCAGTTAGTTTGCCGTTTGCGTCAAATAGTGATGACCCGCCCGCGAACACAAAATCGTCTTGACCACCGACGAGGTTTACGAATGCCAGGGGTGCGCCGGCCACTTGCGCGGCCTGCGTCAGGGCCGCGGCGGTGCGCTGGGGCCCGTTGCGTTCAAAAGGAACTGCGCCCACCACCAGCGCCAAATCCAGCCCGTTACCGGTAATGAAGCGCTCAGTCATGGTCGTTTGCGGTAAGACACCTATATTCCACCCCGCGCACTTCACGGTGCCAATTCCATCCGTTGGCAAAATTTCGGTGGCGGAACCGTCATGGATTAAGTAGAGGGACTCCGCCACATCTGCGGTGTTGGCGCGGTTAACTGTGGGTGCTGAATGCCCAAGAATTACGGGTAGTCCGCCCAGCCCCAGGGAACCTAACTCGTGGGCGAGGTCTTTGATGGTCTGGCGGGTTTTACCCGCGAAGTCCGCGAAAAGCGGGAGGTCGAAAAGCGGGTGGCCCGTTAGCGCCCCATAGGGCAGCGCAAGTAGTTCGGCGCGATTTGCCTCGGCCCTGCGCGCTAGGTCGATAATTTTTTCTTTGTTTTGCGTAAAATCACCGACGGCGGGATTGAATTGTCCCAGGGCGATTCGGGGAGCGGAAGTATCTGCGGCCATGTTCCGAGCCTACGGGTTTTTGGGTCGGTCTTCGAAGCAGACGGGCCTCGCGGGCCCGTTGGGTGCATTGACTAGCCTGGGGGCGTGAATAAAAGAGGCGTAGGTCCCCAGTCCAATCCCCGCGCAGCGGTGGGAAGTTGGATGTCCGGGCACTGGCAGCGCGGTCAGTGGCCGGGGGAGCAGCTTGGATTGCCCGAAGAGGGTGCGGGATCGATGGCGCGCTTGGGGCGCCGTATCGGCGCCTTATGGATTGACTGGCTCCTAGCGCTGGCGATCTCGGCCGGATTCTTCAACGGCGAACCAATGATCACCCTGGCCATTTTCGCGATTGAAAACGTGCTGCTAATTTCCACTGTCGGATTCACCATTGGCCACCGTCTCTTTGGCATGCGCGTGGTGCGCCTGGATGGAGGGCCGCTGGTGGGGATTTGGCGCGGCCTTTTGCGGGCGTTTCTCCTGTGCTTGGTGATACCTGCCGTGGTCTGGGATTCCGATGGGCGCGGTTTACACGACCGGCTCTCCGGAACCGTTTTGATCCGGCTATAAAGCGGGACCGTCACGATTGGGGTTCGTGAACTTACCGCCCGCGCATCGCTTTGCGGTCGGGCCGGGCCCGCATTGGGTCGACGCCCTTGGGGATCGGCAATTGCTGGCCCCCCAGCGCGCGGAGGCGCCGCTCGACCTCTTCCTTTTCGGCCTTGGTCAGTTGGGGTTTTAAGCGCTGGACCTTGCGCGCAATCTTCGGCAGGGGAGTCTGCCCCTCATCCGGCCCGCACTGCATGGCAGTTACGGGCACCGTGGGCAGTAGGCGTTCGGTGCGGCGCTGTTCTTTACTCAGGAGCGCTTGTGCCCGATTGGGATTTCCCTCCGAGACCAGAACCACGCCGGCGCGGCCCACGGCCCGGAAAATGAGGGCGCCGCTGCGCGGATCAATCGCAACGGGCTGCTCTTCAATGAACCAGCCGCGGCGAATCGACCCCAGCGCGGCCCCGACGGCCCCTTGCTGATCGGCAATCTGCCGGTAGGCAACGGCTTCGGCCCGGCGGGACAGAAGAATAGTAGCGCCCAGTAACGCCAGGGGAATACCCAAAATCGCCCCATATATGGCGCGATCGAACGCCATACCAATCAGGTATGCGCCGCCGATGACGCCAACGAAAATGAGCGCCATCCACAGCACAATGAGCGGCTCGGCGCGGCGGGTCATTTGGAAGACCTGCCAAATTTGCTTTAAGCGCCCTTCCTTCTTGGGCTTGGCGCTTGCCGGGGTCTCGGCTTGCTTCTTCTTTGCGGAATCCTTCTTGCGGGCCATAACTGTTAAGGATACGTCCTAACTTTTGACAAGACTCGCGGCCTCCTGGCGTGCGCTGACATCCTCGGTCAAATGCGCCAGTTCGGCCGGTATTTCTCGTCCTAATTTTCGCATAGCCCGCGCCCACAGTCGCGACGCCCGATAGGAAGACCGCACGAGCGGCCCGGACATGACTCCTAGAAAACCGATCCGCTCGGCTTCCTTTGCCAGGTCCACAAACTCCTGGGGCGGCACCCAGCGTTCAACTGGATGGTGCCGGGCCGAAGGGCGAAGGTATTGCGTAAT
>JAJYRW010000277.1 GCA_021793895.1 Actinomycetes bacterium | reverse complement strand
TGACCGGAGTCAACAGCTTGAACAACCGTGATTTCTTCGGTTTCTGCCAGCAGTTGGCTCAATCGATCTTGGGTTTCAATGGCGTGCGTCGCCAGAATGACATTAGTCGCCATTAGTCGTCACCGTTCCCACTGTCGTTACTTTGTGCTTCGGATGTACCGGCGAAGACGCTCTCTTTATCGGAAATTCCGTCGGTATCTCCCGCACCCCGCAGCGCGAGACGCAACTTGACGGAGAAGCTTTCGATATACGCCAGCCGCACGGCATCGGGAGCTTCGAGTGCGAACGTGACCGGTACCCCTGTTCCCCGCGAAAAATTACCGGCCTGGTCCGTTTCTTCGATGTCTTGTGGCAACCCGACATCGAGGACCAGTACATCTGATGCCCATAGTTCGGCTCGGTTAGGGGTGTCGTCGTCCCCCTCGATGGTGGCAATGATGTCGACGTGGTCACCCGGGGTGACCTTGCCTGCTACACCGGTTTCAGCGTCGACGACGATCGCTACTTCACGAAAGCCGGGCTGGATTCCGGGGCGGGGGATCATCATTCCCTCTTGCAGCGTCGCTCCCTCGAAATAATCGGTGGCTGCGACGAGCCCCACCACGTCGTTGGCAGAACGAATTGCCCCTTCCGGAACCCACCGCTCCGGCAACGAAACGGTAGTCAGCATGTCCGATTCAATGGGCTCGAGCGCTTTGACATCTCGCGAAAGCTGCTGCACCTCGGTCATCGGCCCTACTTTTGAGTTCACGTCGCTCACGAAACTTAAAACAGCAAAAAATACGCCGATCGCACCCAGCACGGTGACGATCAAAAGCAACGCACCGCGTCTCTGCCGAGGATTCACAAGCTTCCTCCATCGAATTCGGGTTGAGGTTGGGGTTCGGGTTGGGGTTGGGGTTGGGGTTTAGGTTGGGGTTCGGGTTGGGGTTGAGGTTCGGAACTCAATGCTCTTTCCATGCTGGACACGGGAACTGCGCAAAAGATGCAGCGCTGCCCGCTACCTAACCGGCCGCATGAAACGCAAGCCCCCGAGCTGCCAGGAGCATGTGCTGACAGAATTTCTGCGGAAATATTTTCCGGATATGCAAACACCGCGGACAACTCAACCCATTTACGTGATTCCCAGGCCGAAAGCGGCTGGGTGGGGAGCGTTACCGCATGCGGTGGCAAGGCCGTAATTTTCCCCGGCTTCCACTGCTGCTGCGAATGCGCCGCGACCAACAGCGGTGCTTGGACGGGACGGAAATCTTTTTCGCGTCGGATTTGCTGGCCCGTCCAATCCAGCACGAAGCGAGTCCAGGGAAAAAGACTCAACACATGGTCCATGAGCCTCGGGTTTGGCTGCGATACGCGCGCCACCGAGGACATCAGAACCTGAGTATAGGAGTTGGCAATGACTTGGCGCTCGACCGCGCTTGCGAGACCCAACCGGTCCGGCGGGAGCAACGCCAGCGTCGCGGCCACCATGAAGAAAACGGTAGGCGGGGCAGTGGTTCGATAGATTCCAATGCGGCGCGTATTCAATGACATGCGCACGCCGCGCACTACCCGCTCTGCGGCATCAGTGCGCACCACAAACACGATGTCTTCGTCGTTGGGAAATCTGGCCACCGCATCCAACAGGCTGTCGTAATTGGGCTCAGCATGCTGAAGTCCGTGGGGTAAAGATTCAGGGCTGGCAACAAACACAACGGCCATGATTAATTAATTCCCTAAATCCTTCGACTCGACGAAGATCAATGGATATATTTGCTGGACGAATGGGTACATTAGCACACTAAGATTTGGCGCCTGCTTGCCGAAAGCACTCCTCCCCGGCGCACCCACTTTCGGCAGAAATAGAACGAAAGAGCGGTGTTACCAACTACTTCCTGCCGCGCTTGGGACAGTATTGTGCTGGGGACTAGTTATCCCAGCGCGAAAGAATGGCATGGACGATAAACAACTCATTATTAATGGCGTTAAGGTCGCACAAGCACTAATTGCCGACACCTTCGCCACGCGGCTGCGCGGCATGCTTTTCCGGCGCCAATTACCGCCGGCCATGCTCATAAGCCCGACCAAGGCAGTCCATGGCATGGGTATGACTCGGAGTTTGGATGTGGCCTTCATAGATGCCTCCGGCACCGTTTTAAAAATAGCGACGTTGCGCCCGTTCGGATTCGTCGCCGCGCAGGCAGCGTGCGCTGCGCTAGAAGCGCCAAGCGGTAATTTTGTCGAATGGAACCTGACTGAGGGCGACACCGTGGAAATCAGATAGTCACAAGCGCTATTTCTCAACGGGGACATCAGTGAAGCGCATCCGATCGGGCACGTCGATTGTTACGGTATCCGTTCCCGGATTGGGCCAAACTACCGAAAGGGTGAAGCGATCACCTTCAGCGAAGACACCCAAGGGGCGAGGATCGCCTAGAACATCATATTCGTCAGCCCCATTGCTCGCTTCACCGGTGACGTATTCAATGGGGTATAGGCGCGCTTTGTTGGTAGCTATCGTCAACAATCCGGTACCACTGCCCTGCAAATACGCGGGAAGAATGCGTCCCAAATTGAGCTTCATACCGCCCACTGCGAACAGATCGGTCATACTAATTTGTTCCGCAGCGACCTCTAAGAGCTCGATCTCGATAACCCCCACAAGGTAGTCATCATCCACCTCGCTGACTGATACGACCGAAACTCCGACGGTGTCCGTTGCACCCGGAACCCCCAGCTCGAACTCAAGTTGTTCGTTCCCGCTCACTGTAGGCACGTCCGCATCCGGAACAGCGTCGCCTTCGCTCGCGACGACGCTGGAGTCTTCTTTTGCCGTGAATTTGATTTCGACGCGTCGATTCGCTGCGCGAGCCTCTTCGCTCGTGCCTTCTACTGCCGGCTGGGTCTTGCCCTTCCCCTCCGAAGTGATTTTGTAACTTCCTGGGAATTTCGACTCGAACACCTCGCGCACACTCGCAGCGCGCTTTTCAGAAAGGTCTTGGTTGAAGTCGGCCGATCCCTGGTCATCGGTGTGGCCAACCAGGTGGATTTCTCCGTCCTCTACGGCGAGCTCTTTGATCTCTTCAATCGTATCTTCGATTGCGTCTTTAGCCGCCTTATCTAAATCGTATTCGCCAAAGTCGAACAGCACATCGGATGAAATGGTCCAGTTAACCTGATCATCTTCTTCTTGCACA
>JAJYRW010000276.1 GCA_021793895.1 Actinomycetes bacterium | reverse complement strand
TCTGTGCCAGGGTGATGACGTACTTCCCACGCTGGTGAGCCAATTCGCACAGGACTTTCAAACCTGCCTATTTGGCACGATTTCACTGTGGCAGGGCGTCGATGTTCCGGGTGAAAATTGTCGTGTCGTTGCCATCGATCGCATCCCATTCCCGCGCCCAGATGACCCGGTAGCGCAGGCGCGCTCACGGGCGGTGGAGGCCGCGGGCGGTAATGGCTTCATGGTTGTGTCGGTCAACCACGCCGCATTGCTCCTCGCCCAGGGCTCCGGGCGGCTCATCCGCACCGCCACCGATCGCGGAGTAGTGGCGGTTCTCGACTCCCGATTGGCCACCGCAGGCTACGGTAGGTTTTTGATCAATTCCTTGCCGGAATTTTGGCGTACTACTGACTCGCAGCAGACCCAGGAAGCTTTGAAGCGACTGTCACAGCGCGCTTAAGGTTGGGGATTCGATCGAAACGATGAATGCTTAACCAATTTAAAGGAGCAGCGGTGGAACTGGTAACTGGTGCGGAAGCCGGGCGGGGAGCGGGACGACCCTCCAAGGTCGCCATCGTGGGAGCCGGCAGTGTGGGGGCAACTCTCGCATATGCGTGTTTGATGCGGGGAGTGGCGCGCACCGTGGCGCTTTATGACATCAACACCAGCAAAGTGCGGGCGGAGGCGCTCGATTTAGGGCATGGCGCCCAATTCATGCCGGCGGCGCAAATTATCGGCTCCGATGACATCGAAGTGTGCCGCGATGCCGACATCGTGGTTGTCACTGCAGGCGCGAAGCAGCGGCCGGGACAATCCCGCATGGAGTTAGCGGAAGCGACGATTGATCTCACCCGGATCTTAATGCCCCAACTGATCGAAGTTGCCCCAGATGCTATTTATCTGATGGTGACTAATCCCGTAGATGTGGTCACCTATGCTGCTTTGAAGATTTCCGGATTGCCGGCTAACCGCGTATTCGGTTCCGGGACTGTTCTGGACTCCTCGCGGCTGCGCTATCTCGTTGCCAATAAACTCGATGTGGCGGTTCAAAACGTGCACGCGTACATCGCTGGTGAGCACGGTGACAGTGAGATTCCCCTGTGGAGTTCCGCCTACGTGGGCTCCGTGCCGCTGATGCAGTGGAATGAAACGGGACGCGGAACACTCGACCATGATGAGCGCAAGCAGATAGAGCGCGAAGTTATTACCGCCGCCTACCAAGTAATTGAAGGTAAGGGCGCCACCAACTACGCGATCGGCATGGCCGGAGCTCGGATCATCGAAGCTGTTCTTAAGGACGAAAAGCGGGTGTTACCGGTTTCATCCCTTCTGAACGATTACGCCGGTATTGACGACGTCTGCCTCTCGGTGCCAACCATTGTTGGTCGCGACGGGATTGAAACTGTTTTACCAATCAATTTCTCAATTGAAGAACATCGCGGGCTGCTTCGCTCCGCCGAGGCAGTACGTTCCGTGGCGCAAGAATTCGGCCTCTAAACAAGCCAAGATCCAGCTAGTTGCGGGCGGCCGGTAGCAGCAGCTGCTGGCCCGCCTGTAATTCAGAGTTCGGAAGATTGTTGAGGTCCTTAATGACGTCAATGATGTCGCGCAAATCTTCACCGGGAGCAGCAACCGTCTTTGCGTGATGCCACAGGGTTTCGCCGCTTGCCACAGTTACGGTCGCTACTTCAATGCCCGGATCCGAGTCGCTAGCCACAGCGCTCGAGGCGAAAAACACGCTGCCCATGACGACCAGCAGCGCGAAAGCAAAGAGAACGAAGCGCCCGCGCCGGGTGAGGCGCAGCGCGCCCGCTGGGTGGGCGGTTGCCTGAGACGGGGTTGCGAACTGATTGCTCACTTCATTCTCCTAGAACAGATGTTCGACGAACGTATGTACAATTTCTAGCACACTTGTTCGACTTTGTCTGCAACACGCTCGAACAGGTGTTTGATTATTGCGGGCGTTAGGCCGTAGCCTGCTGATTACTAGTTGAACATCGACCTCTGACATTTCAGGATCGCCAAACATGCGGGAGCTATCTCCAGCGCAGGGTTGGTGCAGTTGTTTTCTGAATGTTTGGCGAGGTGATGCTGAGGAATGAGGAGAGAAAATGGGTGCCGACGATTCCGGAGGCCGGGAGCCTATGACCCCTGATCTCGAGGGGGACGGTCTCACCGGGCGCCAGCGGCTCGTGCTGGAGTGCATTCGTTCCTCAGTTGCCGAACGCGGGTATCCGCCGAGCATGCGAGAGATCGGCGCCGCAGTGGGCCTGACCAGCCCCTCGAGTGTTAAGCATCAACTGGTGGCCCTCGAGCGCAAGGGATTTTTGCGTCGGGACCCGAATCGGCCCCGCGCAATTGAAATCGTATTGCCCGATGATGCGCAGGCCGCTGGGCACTTTGAGGCCGGGGCGGATGGCGCAGCTTCGGTCGTTAGCAGTGACGAGCGTCCGGCGCCCTCATATGTCCCGGTTGTGGGGCGGATTGCCGCTGGCGGCCCCATCCTGGCGGATCAGGTCGTTGATGACGTCTTCCCGTTGCCGCGGCAGTTGGTCGGCGAGGGGGAGTTGTTTCTCCTGCGGGTCCAGGGTGACTCCATGATTGAAGCCGCTATCTGCGACGGTGACTGGGTTGTGGTTCGTCGCCAGCCCGTGGCCGAGAATGGTCAGATCGTGGCCGCAATGCTCGACGGCGAGGCAACGGTCAAGACGCTGAAGCGCTCCGAGGGGCATATTTGGCTTATGCCCCAAAACAGTGCGTATGAGCCTATTTTGGGCGATGACGCCCAGATTTTGGGTCGCATCGTTTCGGTGCTGCGCAGCTTATAGCGCCTCTGTTTCGGTTTATAGACCCCGCGTTCGCCGGGTTTCCCGCGATAAATTGCGGCGACTCGCACTCCCTCGCCCCGGCTTGCCTCCTGGCGTATCAAGGGCGTACCATCACTACATGTAGTAGTTACATGGTTGTGATCCGGCCATATATAGTCCACAGGCCCATCCACAGGAATTGAAGCGTCATCCACAATTTCAGTTGGGTCTTCCACAGGAGGTGAGTGAAAATGCACTGCCCATTTTGTCGTTTTGCTGACAGTCGAGTAGTGGATTCACGCACCTCCGATGACGGCGCCTCGATTCGGAGGCGCAGACAGTGCCCCGACTGCGGCCGCCGCTTCACCACCGTTGAAAATGCGAGCCTTACGGTGA
>JAJYRW010000275.1 GCA_021793895.1 Actinomycetes bacterium | reverse complement strand
TCGCCGGCTCCCTTACCGAACTCGACGCGGGCCATCAGAGCCGAGGTGAGTTGGAAGTTCAGGCCCAGCGAGGCCACAACCCCAACGATGACCATGATCACGATGATGTCGGAGCGGTTGCGTATATATGCCAGGCCCTCGCGGATTTGCCCTTTTTCGCGTGGCGCGGCGGGCAGCACGTGGAGTTCTCGCTGGCGCATATACACCAGCGAGAAGATGGTGGCGCCGAATGAAACGGCGTTAATCATGAACAGCGGTCCGGTACCAACTGCGGCAATCAACAGGCCCGCAAGGCCCGGGCCAATCAGACGCGCGGCGTTAAACGATGCGGAGTTGAGGGCTACCGCGTTGGCGAGGCGATTTTCGGGAACCATTTCGGCAACGAAGGTTTGCCGCACGGGGTTGTCCAAGGCGGTGACGATACCCAGCAGGCCAGCGAAAATGTAGACGTGCCAGAGCTGGGCAATATCGAGCATGACCAAGGAGCCCAATCCCGCGGCCAACACACCCATTGACGACTGCGTGAACATCAGCAGCTTGCGCCGCGGCAGGCGGTCGGCGAGCAGGCCCGCAACCGGCGATAGCAAGAGCATCGGGATGAATTGCAGCGCGGTGACAATACCTACTGCGAGGCCGGAGTCATCGGAAAGTTTGGTGAGAACCAGCCAGTCTTGGGCGACGCGCTGCATCCAGGTACCAACGTTTGCGACAAGTGCTCCGGCGAACCATAGGCGGTAGTTCCAGAACTTAAGTGACGCGAACGTGGGACTCACTGGGCGGTCAGCCTCCGAAGGATCTCTGTGGCGTTTGCGACGGTTTCTCGTTCCGCCGGGGATAAATCTCTAAGTTGTCGTGCTAGCCATGCATCGCGCCGTTTGCGGGTTTCCGCCACCAGGGTTTTGCCCTTTTGTGTGAGGGAAATCAGCACTTGGCGCCCATCTTCGGGATGTCCTTGCCGCTCGACCAGATCCAGATCAGTCAATAGGCCGATCGTGCGGGTCATGGAGGGCGGCTGGACCTGCTCATGTGTGGCAATTTCCCGCGGGGTGGCGGGGCCCTGCCTGTCGAGCATCGAAAGCACCGAGAACTGCGAACTAGAGACCTTGTCTGTAGCAAGTTCAGCCCGCAGACGCCGGTGCAAATGCACGGCCGTGACGCGAAGTTCTACCGCCAGCTGGGGAGCACCACGAGGAATGCGCCGGTTCACAACGGCAGTCTTTTCACGAGACACTTCATTAGCATAACTTATTAGGCTGGCTAACTACAACGGGAAAAGCGTTGAAATGCCGTGATTTATGTCACTACACACCCAGCAGGTCTCGCACCGGATCCATCGCGAAGTAGACCACGAACAGTCCTGAGATCACCCACATCAGCGGGTGGACTTCACGCGCTTTACGCCGAGCGATGCGCAGCACCACATAGGCCAAGAAGCCCATTCCGATGCCGGCCGAAATTGAGTAGGTGAACGGCATGACAACCATCGTCAAGAACGCCGGAATTGCAATTGCCAGATCTTTCCAATCGATGTCCGAGACCTGGCTCATCATCAAAAAGCCCACGATCACCAGCGCGGGCGTTGCCGCTTCATAGGGAACCATGGCCACCAGCGGCGCGAGGAACGTTGCGAGTAAAAACATCACTCCGGTAACGAGGTTGGCGAAACCTGTTCGCGCCCCCTCGCCGACACCTGAGGCGGATTCGATGAAGCTGGTGTTGGACGACACCCCGGCCATTCCGCCCACCGCAGCAGACAGTGAATCAACCACCAAGATGTGCTTGGTGCGCGGTGGGTTGCCGTTTGCGTCCAATAATTTGGCTTCGGACCCGATGGCCACCATCGTTCCCATGGTGTCGAAAAAGTCGGCGAGCATCAGCGTGAACACCAACAGGATGACCGTGACGATGCCCAGTTTTTCAATCGATCCGAACAGGGAAAACTCCCCGAGCGTGGAGAAGTCGGGAGTTTGAATGACGGTGTCGGGTAGGGCGGGAACGTTCATGCCCCAACCGGTGAGGTTTGCTTCGGTCTGCTCCCCAACTTTGGCAATCGATTCAACAATGATGGCTAAAACAGTGGAAACAACGATTCCGATCAGGATCGCGCCGCGCACTTTGCGCACCATCAGGATCAAAATCAGCGCAAGTCCGGCCACAAACACCAGCGTGGGCCAGCCGGCTAAAAACCCGCCTACACCAAGTTCGAGGGGCGTGCCAGCGCCGGGGCGCACAAAGCCGGAGTTGACGAATCCCACCAGGGCGATGAACAGGCCAATGCCAACCGAGATCGCGGTTTTCAACTGGGCGGGGACGGCCCGGAAGACTGCCTCCCGAAACCCGGTCATGACCAGGATCAAAATGATGATCCCCTCGAGTACGACTATTCCCATCGCATCGGCCCACGTCATATCCGGCAAGACGGCGATCGAGAAGGCGACAACCGCGTTTAACCCCAAACCGGCCGCCAGCGCGAGCGGGAAGTTCGCAACCATGCCCATCAAAATCGTCAGCACACCGGCTGCCAGCGCGGTTCCGGCGGCAACTGCCGCTTGATTGGGTTCGCTCCCACCGCCGAGGTAGGAGCCGGTACCGTCGGCAACGGTGCCGATGATCATCGGATTTAGGACGACGATGTAAGACATCGCGAAGAACGTCACCAAGCCGCCGCGTATTTCGCGCGCAAAGTTGGAGCCGCGTTCAGTTATTTGAAAAAAGGAATCGACCCTGCCCCGGATCCCGGTCTTATCAGACCGTTGCACTGTTGCCATAGCAAAATAATGGCAGAACTATGATTGCCTCATGACCGATACCCAGCCTTCTGCTGTGCCCGAACCCAAACCGATGCCGGTGAACCTGTTTCGCCTGATGTTTTGGGGCACGGTTTTGTGGGCTATTGCGGCAATCGTGCTGTGGGGTTTGGCGCTTTTTGCACCGGGGGTTTTTCTGGGTTTATGGCCCTGGATTTCGCTGGCCGGAGTGGCGCTGGGGGCCCTGGGTATGTGGTGGTCGCATTTCAATGAAGACCGATTCGCTTAATCGGCCCGCCCGGCACAAAATTTGCCCCCCCCTTACGCGACCACTACATTTGGTCAGTCCTCCCCGCGGTCGTCCAGCCACCAGCGCAAATAGTGGGGGAACGGCTCTTCTTGGCCCGGCACCGCGACCGGTTCTTCATGGCGCTCGAGC
>JAJYRW010000274.1 GCA_021793895.1 Actinomycetes bacterium | reverse complement strand
TCTTCTTATCGACCGACTTCCAAGAGGCAATCCCGGGCGAAATGTACATGTATCCGGTGCGCTCCGACGCCGACCTTCCCGAGGATTGGGAAAAATTCGCTGCCGTGGCGGAAGAACCCCTGGAAGTCTCCGAGCAAAGCATCGAAGAAAACCGCGAAGAGTGGATCAAGACCTGGACGGAAGTCGTAATCGGGTAATCACGATGAGCACCCAGATGCGCCCCGCTCCCCCCGACCGGGACCCGCAGCCCGAATCCGGCACAGTTCGGCGCGGTTTCGCTCGCCCCGGGCGCAGCCGGCTCCTGGGCGGCACTCGCGCCGGAAGTGGCGCTGGTAGTGGCGCTGGTAGTGGGGCCAAAACGGGGCGCATCTGGACGGCCCTGCCAATCATTGCGGCGGCGGTAATCCCGCTGAGCTTCCTGGGCGTCTTCTTCATTTGGCCGCTGGCGCGCATGGTCGCTTTGGGGCTGATTACGGACGGCGGCTGGGACCTCGGCGTCTTCGGTGAGGTCCTTACTGACTCGCGCACGCAACGAGTTATCGGCCAGACTTTGCTGCTGGCGCTCGGCGCGACGGCCGGAGCGATTTTACTCGGCCTGCCCGGCGCATACGTGCTATATCGGCGGACATTCCCGGGGCGGGGCGTGGTGCGGGCCCTTATTACCGTGCCGTTTGTACTACCGACCGTGGTGGTCGGAGTGGCTTTTAGATCGCTGTTAATTTCCAATGGGCCGCTCGGGTTCTTACAACTGGATGAAACCGTGATCGCGGTGATTGCCGCGATGGTTTTCATGAACTTTGGCGTAGCGGTGCGCACTATTGGGGGCATGTGGGCGCATTTGGATCCGCGGGCCGAAGAGGCAGCGCGCGCCCTGGGAGCATCGCCCCGGCGGGCGTTTTTCACGGTGACGCTCCCGGCCCTCGGGCCGGCGCTGGCCGCCGCGGCGTCCATGATTTTCCTTTTATGCGCAACCGCGTTTGGCATTGTAATGGTGCTTGGAGGCGCGCGCCTGGCCACGATCGAGACCGAAATTTACGTGCAAACCACCGCGTTTTTGGACTTGCGCACCGCCGCTGTTTTATCGATTGTCCAGCTAGCGGCAATAGTGGTGATGCTGGTTATCAGCGACGTATTTCGGCGCCGGCGCGAACGCGCGCTGGCACTGGGGGCGCCGCAAGAAAACGCCGTGCCGTTGACCCGGCGCGACTGGTTTCCAGCTTCGATTACGCTCATCACACTGCTGGGATTAATCTGCACGCCGCTAATTACTTTTGTGGTGCGCTCGCTGCGCACCGCAAGCGGCTGGGGTTTGGACCACTATCGAAACCTGGCGACGGCCACTAGTGATGGCTTTTTGGCCGTTCCCGTAGGTGAAGCGCTGATTAACTCGCTGCGTATCGCCGTCGATGCGACGGTATTGGCGCTGGTGATCGGGGGACTGATCGCATTTGTGCTTTCGCGCCGGCCCGCATCGCGCTGGGGTCGGGGCGCGATTTCGATGTTGGACGGTCTCTTCATGTTGCCGCTGGGTGTTTCGGCCGTGACCGTGGGTTTTGGATTTCTGGTGACTTTGAATCAGCCACCGTTGGATTTGCGCACCTCACCGATCTTGGTGCCAATCGCGCAGGCCGTGGTGGCCATTCCCCTGGTGGTGCGCACAATTTTGCCGGTGATGCGGGCGATTGATCCGCGGCTGCGCGAGGTGGCCGCAACGCTGGGTGCGCCGCCGCGGCGAATTTTAGCCACCTTGGACTTTCCGCTGGCGGCCCGAGCGCTGGGTTTGGCTGTCGGATTTGCTTTCGCGGTCGCGATGGGGGAGTTCGGGGCGACCGCGTTCTTGGCGCGCCCCGATAAACCGACTCTGCCGGTGGTGATTTTCCGGCTCATTGGGCGGCCCGGAATCGAAAACCACGGCACGGCACTGGCCGCGGCCGTGATCTTGGCATTGGCAACTGGCGCTGCCGTATTCCTTGCAGAGCGCTGGCGTTTACCCGGGACTGTAACGGAGTTTTGATATGACTATTCGCGCCGGACATCAAGCCGCGCACCAAGGTGCAAATCGCGTCGCAAAGCAAGCTGCAAATCAATCGGCAGATAAATCCGCAGATCAAGATGCCGCATCTGCCGGCCTGGTCGTGCGCGATGTGACGGTTCGTTTCGGAACCACGGTTGCCGTGGCCGCTGCACAGTTTCACGTGGAACCGGGCGAGGTGCTGGCGCTGTTAGGGCCGTCCGGCTGCGGAAAATCCACCCTGTTACGCGCCATTACGGGCCTGCAGGCCTATGAGCAAGGGCGGGTTTTATGGGCGGGGCAGCCGATAGATTCGGTGCCCGTCCACAAGCGGGGGTTTGGTCTGATGTTTCAAGATGGGCAGCTCTTTCCGCACCGCAATGTGGCCCGCAATGTTGCCTACGGGCTTAAGGGCTTGGACCTGAACCGGGCGGAAGTCCAGCATCGTGTTGATGAACTACTTGAAATGGTGGGGCTGCCCGATTTTGCAGATCGCGGCATTGCCAACCTTTCTGGTGGGGAGCGGCAGCGCGTGGCACTAGCCCGCGCCCTGGCCCCTGCGCCCCGGCTGTTGCTTTTAGACGAGCCGCTCTCCGCATTGGACCGGGATTTGCGCGAGCGCCTCGCCTACGACCTGCGCCGCGTGCTCACCGCCACCGGCACCACCGCCATCTTCGTCACACACGACCACGATGAAGCATTCGCCATAGCTGATCGCATCGCCGTCATGAACGCGGGTGAAATCCTACAAATCGGACCGCCCCAACACGTCTGGCGCAACCCACGAAACGAGATCGTGGCTAAATTCTTGGGCTACCGCTGGTTCGTCGACACTGAAACTGGGCGACTTGCCCTCCACCCCGGTTCATTCGCAATCGTCGAGCCCGGGACGGAAGGCGATTTTGAAGGATTTGATGGCCGAGTGATCGGGGTCGCCGGAGCCTATCGGGACGGCCACCTGGTGCGCATAGCCACCGACAAATTCGGAATCATCGAGGTCCGCATCCCGGGCTGTCAGGCTCCCGCGCCTGATACCCACCTGCAGTTGATGATCCGCACCGATGCCGTGGGCCAACTGGCGCCCTAGATGATCATGGCTGGCCATGGGATAGTAAGGAATTGTGACGCCTGCTAAGCCCTACGCCCGGAAACGCCGCGGTCTCTACCGGAGCCTCGCCGTCCTT
>JAJYRW010000273.1 GCA_021793895.1 Actinomycetes bacterium | reverse complement strand
TCAGCTGTGTTGGGCAGCCCGCTGGTCAAGCTCGCGTTCCGCTGGGCCAAAATCCCCGACGGGGTGGAATTGCAAAACGGGGCAGGGGACCAATCGGGCGCCGCAGGTGAACCCGGCGACGAAGCCGCTACCGCAGGCGCAAGAGATGATCAAACCGCCGCGGCCCCAACGGGTAGGGCCGCGCTACCTCCCGAACTTTTGCGCGGCGGCCTGATGATCGGCGTCCTGGAACGCCTGGCCGTAACCGGGCTCTTGCTTGGCGGATATCCGTTCGGCATTGGAGTAGTGGTGGCGGTCAAAGGCCTGGGTCGATTCCATGAATTAAAAGGCCCCTATGGCGCGCTGGCCTCCGAAAAGTTCGTCATCGGCACGCTCACTTCCTATCTGTGGGCGGGCCTGATGGCAGTAATTGGCATCGCGATCCGGACCCTAATCTAAAGGCACTGTAGTCTGGTGGGCGTGCCTTTTGCGCGCCCGCAGCAGTAAACACCGCTTTGCAGCAGTAAACAGATATCGACAATTAGAGGAATCTTTACGTGGCAACAAGTAACGATCTGAAGAACGGCATGGTTCTCAACATCGACGGTCAACTATGGACTGTCACCGAGTTCCAGCACGTTAAGCCCGGCAAGGGCGGTGCATTCGTTCGCACCAAACTGAAGAACGTGCTCACGGGCCGCACTGTCGATAAAACCTTTACCGCCGGCGTGAAGGTCGACACCGCCACCGTTGACCGCCGCGACATGCAATACCTCTACAACGATGGCGAAGACTACGTCTTCATGGACAAGTCCACCTACGACCAGATTTACGTCTCCGCCGACACCGTGGGCGACGTCGTTGACTACATGCTCGAAAACCAGGACGTCATCGTCGCCACCCACGAGGGCACCCCGCTATTCGTCGAGCTGCCCGCCAACGTGGTCTTGGAAATCACCTACACCGAACCCGGCCTGCAGGGCGATCGCTCCTCCGGTGGCACCAAGCCCGCCACGCTGGAGACCGGCAAAGAAATCCAGGTCCCGCTCTTCGTTGACCAGGGCACCCGCGTGCGGGTAGATACTCGCTCCGGGGACTACCTCGGCCGCGTCAACGATTAACGCGAATGGCCACCTGCAAGAACTAGCCGCAACGCCCGATCCTGCGCCTAACGCCAACACCTAACCCGTCACCAAACTGAACTGATTATTGCGATTACGTGAGCACCACACCCCCCGACCAGCGCCGCCGCCCCGCCCGGCGTAAGGCCCGCAAACGCGCCCTCGACGTCCTCTTTGAGGCCGAGCAACGCGAGATCACGCCAATGAACCTGCTGGCTCAGCGCCTATCGGTCTCTGGCTCGCAAACCCCGCTACCCCAATACTCGGTTACCCTCGTTGAGGGCGTTGCCGAGCACCTTGAGCGCATCGACGAGATCATCTCCACCTATTCCCAGGGGTGGACGATCGACCGCATGGCCAGCGTGGATCGGGCCGCCCTGCGCATTGGCGTCTACGAAATGCTGTGGCAAGAAGACGTCCCCGATGCGGTCGCAATTTCTGAAGCCGTCGAATTGGTGACGGAACTGTCTTCGGATGAGGCGCCGTCCTTTGTGAACGGCCTTCTGGGGCGGGTCCTACGCATGAAGCCCACCCTGGTCGACTAGGCTCAACAGCGAATGCACGACGTCCTTTAACGATCCGTCCAGAGAGGCGGGGAAGGAGGTCACGGAGCATGACGACACCCGTGGTCGTACTTGGTCCTGATGACATCAACCGTGCGCTAACGCGCATCGCGCACGAAATTCTCGAGCGCAATAAGGGGGCGGCGAACCTGCGCCTGCTGGGCATTCCCACCCGCGGCGTTCCGCTCGCCCAGCGCCTGGCCGAGCGAATCAGCGCAGTAGAGCCCGAATTAAAACCCGAGGAAATCCTGGGCCAACTCGACATCACGATGCACCGCGATGACCTGCATCGAAACCCCACCCGCGAAATCGCCCCCACTATTTTGCCGCCCGCCGGCATCGACAACGAAATCGTCATTCTGGTCGACGACGTGCTCTACTCTGGCCGCACCATCCGCGCCGCCCTGGACGCCCTTTCCGACGTGGGCCGCCCGCGCGCCGTGCAGCTGGCAGTCCTAGTGGACCGTGGCCACCGCGAACTTCCAATCCGCGCTGACTATGTGGGCAAGAATCTTCCCACTTCGCGGCAGGAAAAAATCCGCGTCCACCTCGCGGAAAAAGATGGCGAAGACGGCGTGGTGCTGTCATGAAACACCTGCTTTCCACCGCTGACCTGTCCCACGACGACGCGGTGCGTATTCTCGATACGGCCGCCTCCATGGCCGCCACTCAGCGCCGCGAAACTAAGAAACTTCCCACCCTGCGCGGCCGCACCGTCGTCACCCTGTTCTACGAAGACTCCACCCGCACCCGCATCTCCTTTGAGGCCGCGGCCAAGCGCTTATCGGCCGACGTCATCAACTTCTCGGCCAAGGGGTCCTCCGTTGCCAAGGGCGAATCCCTCAAAGACACCGCTCAAACCCTCGAGGCCCTCGGCGCAGACGGAGTCATCGTGCGCCACCCCGCCTCCGGCGCCGCCCACCGGCTCGCCCATTCCAACTGGACTAACTGCTCGATCGTCAACGCCGGCGATGGCACCCACCAGCACCCCACCCAGGCGCTGCTGGATGCCTATACGATTCGGCGCCGCCTCAATCTCGACCCGCTGGGCACCGACCTGGCGGGCCGGCACGTCGTCATCGTGGGCGATGTGCTGCACTCGCGCGTGGTGCGCTCGAACGTCGATCTACTCACCACCCTGGGGGCGCGCGTGACCCTGGTGGCCCCGCCCACCCTCATCCCGGTTGGCGTGCACACCTGGAACTGCGAAATTTCTTTTGATTTCGACGCGGCGCTGGCCCAATCACCCGATGCGGTCATGATGTTGCGCGTTCAGCGCGAGCGCATGTCTGCCGCCGGGGGTGGTTACTTCCCTTCCCCAGCCGAATATTCCCGCCAGTACGGGCTCAATGAGCAGCGCCTAGCGATGATCGGCCCCGATTCGCTCATCATGCACCCCGGCCCGATGAACCGCGGCCTCGAAATTTCCGCCAAAGCGGCCGATGACCCGCGGGCCACGATCGTGGAACAGGTCGCCAACGGTGTCGCCGTGCGCATGGCCGTGCTCTACCTCACCCTGACCGGTGAATTTCTGCCCGCCCAGGAGGCAT
>JAJYRW010000272.1 GCA_021793895.1 Actinomycetes bacterium | reverse complement strand
GGCGCCCAGTTTGGCAGGGTAAGACATCACTCGCCGCGCTCGAACACGGCGGCCTTGAGCGGGCACAGAACGAACTTCGGCGGCGCGGGTTGGGCGACGGGCGGGAGAGCGCGGGGCCGGTACGACGTTAACTGGGATTCCTGGCAGCACAATCACGTTGTCTGGTTACGGTGTTTGCCTTCGGCCGCTTCTTCGATGAGTTTGGCGTTGAACGCCTCGAGATCGCCCGGGTTACGAGAAGTGGTCAAGCCGTTGTCAACGACGACTTCCTTATCCACCCAGTTCGCACCGGCATTCTTCAGATCAACAGAGATTTTGTCGACGCTGGTAACGGTGCGCCCTTCAACAACACCGGCGTTAATCAGCAGCCACGGCCCGTGACAGATCGACGCGACCGGCTTATGAGCTGCAAAGAAACCGCGCACAAAGTTCAAGACGTCTTCATTGGTGCGCAATCCATCCGCGTTTAGGGTGCCGCCGGGCAAAAACAGCGAATCAAAGTCAGCGACTTTAGCCTCACTGATGTGACGGTCCACGGTGAAAGACTCTCCGTGGTCCCAGTCACCCTGCATAGCAGTGATACTGTCCTGCTTATCGGAAACCAGTATTGGCGTGCCGCCAGCCTTCTTTACGGCTTCCCAAGGTGAGGTCAACTCGACTTGCTCAACGCCGTTGGTCGCGACGAAAGCGATGGTATGTCCGTTCAATTCTCCAGCCATGGGGACTCCTTAAGCCATTTGTGATGAACTCGGGATTCAACGGAAACACTCCGCGGGGAAGGTCGCAACTCGTAGTGAACTGTTCTCAATTTGCGACACTGGCCACATGGAGGATCTGCACATACCGCCCGCGCCCGGGGCCCCGAACGGATTAGTAGTTCCGGCTGGGGAACTCATTGAGCGCTTTACGCACGCTTCTGGCCCGGGCGGCCAAGGCGTGAATACCGCTGACTCAAGAGTTCAACTCAGCCTTGATTTAGGCGCGACAACAGCACTGACAAACCTCCAGCGAGAAAGAGCTTTGCAGCGGCTAAGTCATCGGCTATCTGGAACCACGCTCACCATTGCAGCCTCTTCTTACCGGTCGCAATTGCGCAACCGGGTGGCCGCCCGGGAACGGCTCAGCTCGCTCCTGCGTGAGGCTCTCGCGCCACGGCGAGTGCGACGCCCCACTAAACCGACCCGCGGCTCCCAGCGGCGACGCCTTCAAGCCAAGCGCCATCGCGCCACTATCAAAGAAAACCGAAAGAGCCCGCCGCGCGAATAATCTGCGGGGTTCCGCGCCCCTATCAGCCGCGACTTCGCCCTACTTAACTATTGGACCCTCGATGTCATATCGCAGCCAAACGCTGTCATCTTCGAGGACCTTGACACTCTTGAGCGAGAAAGCAATCGGCGCGGGTGTGGAATATTTCTCATTCGCTTCGAATAATGAGTTCGTGTGATTTTCGCCATCAGCAGTCGGCATCAAAACTAGGCTGACCTCATCACATAATCCGTCGCGAATCATGGACCAGTTCAGGTTTCCGCCGCCCGCGAGAATCAACTCATCCATGTCGAAAATCTCGCCGATCTTTTTAACCGCGATCGCCATGTCCAGCTTCTCTTCGCCCGCCAGGATATAAGACACTCCGATCGAACGCAGATGTGCTTTAAACGCGTCACTGGTTGAAGCGGGAATTAGTTCGACGATGTGAGCCTCGAGGTCAAAAAACGTGACAAAGTTGCGGTCCCATACGAGTTTGCCCGATCCGTCAACAGCGAAGTAGTACATCTTGGCGTCGGGCTCTGCAATGAAGTCACCGGCCGGCAGAGGCGCGGAGGGTTCGGGAAGTTCGATCTCGCGTTCGTCCAAGGAAGCGCGGCTCGTTGCGGTTCCGCTGAGCCACCCGCGGTGCTTTTTATAAAACCGGTCTTCACCGAGGGACAAATCAAAGTAGAGCTTTTGGGAACGCATGCCGACGGAGGTGATATTGGCGATGCCGTCAATTTTTCCGTTGAGCAGGGTGTGCATGTGGCAGATGATTCTTGGACGTGACATTAATTTTCCTTCTTTGGATCCGATTCTTTAAGAAAGTTCTGCTGAAAATCAGTATGGACGACGCCTGACCTATTCGACGCTAAGGGAATTTATCGCGCCAACCCAACGATCTTCGCCGTCAACAATCTGTTGCGTCTTCTGGAGACCTAGCGACTCGGCAATCCGCTGCGATGCGAAATGCTTCGGATGAATATGCGCCACAATGCGCGACACACCCCTGCCCTGAAGCTCCGCTACCAAGCACTTGCCAGCCTGTTTCGCATATCCGCGACCCTGCCAGGGCTTTCCAATTACCCACGCCACTTCAGCAACATCGCCGGAAGCAGCGATAGTTGCCTGTGCGTAACCCACGGCCTGACGGTCAACCTCAACCACATGGTTGATCCACACCTCAGAACCATCTGGTGAGGCACCCTGGACCTGTGCTGCGTAGCGCCGAACAAGTTCCACTTCGGACGGAGGCTCGCCACCTGTGTACTCATAAAGAGAAGGGTCTGCAAGCACGTTCGTCATCAGGACAGCGTCTTCCACTCTAATCGGACGCAAAATCACACGTCCCGATTTCAGTTCGCACATGTCATCAGGATACTGGCCTTGGGCACCGAACTTCGCTCCAAATCGATGCCGACTTGGAATTTTGGCGCTCACTTTGGGGGTTGCATTCAGTAGTCGGGTGTTCCGACCCGACACTGCAATACGAAACCAGGTAGGGAAGCAAATTGGATAATCCAGTAGACGTAGTCAGCGGCTGGGAGCGTGCGTGGAACGCCGCTGATGCCGATGCCCTGGCGGATTTGTTCGCCGATGACGCCGAATTTGTCAACGTAGTCGGCCTGTGGTGGCACGACAAAACCAATATCCGCGCCGCCCACGCGTTCGGTTTCGCGAAAATCTTCCCCGAATCGGTCATCAAAATGGGAACACCGCGCGTACGGCTGGTCGGCACAGACGCCGCACTCGTGCAGAGTAAATGGGATCTGACAGGCCAGGTCAGCCCGACCGGCGAACCCGCAGCTGACCGACAAGGAATCTTCACCTTCGTTTTAGAAAAACGCGACGATGGCTGGATCACCGTCGCCGCGCATAACACCGACATCGCGCCCGGTAAGCAAACACACATCAACAGCGAATCTGGCTCCGCCACGATCCACTACGAGCAGCGTGACGGCAGTAGATCG
>JAJYRW010000271.1 GCA_021793895.1 Actinomycetes bacterium | reverse complement strand
AGTCGAACCGGAGTTCCCAGCACGCCGGTGGAAACTGCGGCAATCTCGCACGGCAACGCGCCGGCACTGCCACGTCGCGAAGTAGCGGATAAACCCGAACTGCCCCAGCGTCGCAAGCCCGCCGTAGAGCCGGCCGCTTTTGAGGACGAGCCGCAAACCGAGCTTCGGGTGTATACGGGCGCTTTCCCGACCGCAACTGGCGAGTACCCGACCTATACCGGTGAGATACCGCTGCATACCGCGGACCGACCCACATATCCCAGTCGGCGCAGTCGCCGGGAAATGCGGGCACAGCAACTTGCATCTGAGCCGTCAGTTGATCACCACATCGAGTTTGAGCCAATCGCTGTGGAGGATGCGCCAGGTGACGAAAACGCCGGCACTTCTTCCCCGGCGCCCGACCAAGGCCCGGCGCCGCAACAGGCCGGAGCTGCTCACCAGCAGCGTCCCGAGGCCAGCAACAAAACTGTCGGCGACAAACCTGCTGGTGCGAAACCAAAGCGCAGGCGTTTCGGACTCTTCGGACGTAAAGCGCGCCCAGAGCCACAAACTCCTCCGGCGCGCGAGTCGCGATTCCCCACGGCTGGTTCATTCAGTCCGCCAGATGATTCGGAAAATCCCATCACTTGGAGCCCGGAGCCGCACCTACCTCAGGGCCAGGCAGCAGAGCAGTCGACATCTGCCCAGACCGGCTCGAACGCAACTATCGCTGAGACCGCCCCGGAGGCGATTACCTCCGAGCCTGACCCGATGTCGACCGACGAAACGCCAATTCCGCCGGTAACGCAGGTAGGCGCAGGTTCCGATTCGATACCGCGGCGGCAGGCGTTCGCAGCACAGACTTCATGGGCCCCCACTAGTGAAAACGGACAAGGTGCCCTGGGTTCAGAGGCGGCCGAACAGTTGCGGCGCCGATCTGCAATTACTTCCGAGGTGCTTTCAGAACTTAGTCAACTTTCGGCCTATCAGCCCGAGGCGCAACATGCGGGTTCCGGTTCATCGTTGACCAAGCGCGTGCCCACGGAAATTCCGAAAGCAAATGAACGCGAAACACCGGCGGAGTCAGCGCGACGACGCGATGCTTCCGAGGTGCGGTCAATGCTCTCGGGTTTCCAGGCCGGTGTAAACCGGGCCCAGGCAGGCGGTCCGGTTGACTGGGCCCAAGATACGCAAGACTAGGAGACAGGCGCGACGGGGCGCTACGAAACTTTTGAATATGGAGTGGGAATTTTGGAGGAACCAGTGACCAGCCTCAGTACCGAAGCTGCGAATTTCAATTGGCTTCTCGATAACTTTGTGCGAACCGTGCCCGGCACGCGCCACACACTGGTTGTCTCCGCCGATGGTCTTTTGATGGCGATGTCTTCCGAACTGGATCGCACCAGCGGTGACCAGATGGCGGCCATCGTGGCCGGTATGTCGAGCCTGACGCGCGGGGCTGCCCGGCAACTGGCAGCGGGCGAAGTGCGCCAAGCCATCATTGAAATGGACTCGCTGTTTTTATTTATGATGAGCGTCTCGGACGGCTCGGTATTAGCAGTCGTTGCTGACTCCTCATGCGACGTTGGGCTCATCGGTTATGAAATGGCGCTGCTTGTGAGCCGAACGGAATCCACCCTCACACCGCAACTCGTGGCGGAAATGCGCGGTAATCTTCCGGTACATGGCGCAACGCGAAACGTCACGGGGTGATAGGTCATGATTGAGCGACCCAGGGCGCGATCAGAGCAGATCGCGGGCTTGGCTAAAGAAGAATCGCAGTACCTGTATGAGGACGAGGCACACGCAGTGCGGCCCTATGCCGTTACGGGCGGCCGGGTGCGCTCCGAAACTGCGAATTTCCCGGTCGAGGCGCTCGTTGAAGCGCTGCCTCGTGCCCGGATGCGCACCGGCTTGACGCCCGAAAGACGCACCATTATTGAGCGCTGCGCTAACCAGTACCTGTCCATCGCGGAACTTTCCGCCTATGTGGAACTTCCCGTGGGCGTAGTGCGCATCGTCGTTGCTGACCTAGTTGAGGAAAACCTCGTTCGAGTCCACGGTGTGAGCAGTTCTTCGGATTACAGCCCCGCCACTACCATGAGCGTGTTAGAGAGTGTTCTAAATGGCATTTCCTCCCTCTGATTCGATGCCGTCCAATGCGCTCACCAGCGAGGGCGCTCCCACCACTGCGGCTGGCGCTCCCACAGTTGTGAAAATCGTGGTCGCCGGTGGGTTTGCAGTGGGCAAAACCACGTTCATCGGTTCAATTTCAGACATTGAACCGCTCAGCACCGAAGCGGCAATGACCGAGCATTCCATTGGAGTCGATGACGCCGGCGGCCAAACGGATCAAAAAACCACCACGACAGTCGCCATGGATTTTGGTCGTATTGCGCTTCCGGGCGACCTGTGGCTTTACCTGTTCGGCACTCCGGGTCAAGACCGCTTCCTCTTTATGTGGGACGACCTGGTTCAGGGCGCGATTGGCGCGGTCGTGCTGGTCGACACCGAGCGGCTCGAGCAGTGCTTCCCCGCGGTGGATTATTTCGAAAGCCGGGACATCCCATTCATCGTCGGGATCAACTGCTTCGACGGCGTGGCCAAACACTCCATCGAGGCGGTCCGTGAGGCGCTATCCATCCCCGCGCACGTGCCCGTCATTTACACCGACGCTCGTTCGCGCGATGCCGTGAAACAAACGCTTATCACCCTGGTGCAGCTCGCGATGCAGCGGCTGGCTGCGGCTTCCTAAAGCGTAGCTAGCAGTTAGGCTCGCAAATTGTGACCATCTACGTCGATGCGACCGCGTTGGTGTGCAGTGTTATCGATCGTCCCGAATCGCCGGCCTGGCGCACATGGATGGCGCAGGAGAACCCGCAGTTAGTTACATCCGCGCAGGTCATAACCCAATTACGCGCGGAACTGGGCGATCAGCCCTGGAAGGTGCGCCAAAGCGCGGCGGACTTTCTCGACGGCGTTGCAGTGCTGCGCATTAGCGACCAGGCGCTGAAGCTCGCGGCCTTTGCCCAGGGAGTGCTCACTCCCTTCGAGGCGCTCAGCATTGGCATTGCCCGCGCCAGTGAAGAGGTCACAGCTTTTGCAACATACGAATTAAGGACGGCGGCAGTCGCCCATCTGCACGGCCTCACCGTGGTCTCGCCCGGCCGAGGCGGTATCTGGTGGGAGTAAGGCCATAGGGGACAAGGCGCCGTCCTAAACCCGTACCTGTGCGCGACAAGATCAAG
>JAJYRW010000270.1 GCA_021793895.1 Actinomycetes bacterium | reverse complement strand
GAAGCTATTCCGATCATGGGCCACGGTTCCTAAAGTTAAGCCCACCGCGCTGGGAACCAGGGCCGGTAAGCGCGCGGATGCGTGCGCCGCAACCCCGGTGAATAGGGCAGCTGCCTCCGGGGTGCGAAAAGCCGGAAGCATTCTAGTTAAAGCTTGGCGCACGGTCCGCACCCCAAAACGAATACCCGCGGAAGAGCCCAGTGTTGCCGCCAGCACGGTTTTGGTGGGGCGCAGCGGGGACATGGCCAAATCAAGCACCGCTTTTTCATGGCGCATCAGCGGGCCGAAGAACCGTGCCCACGCCCAACCGTCCCCTCCCAGATTCTCAACCGTTGTGGCTAGCGAGCGGTGGGCCAAAGCGGCCCGGCCCCCGTCGAGAGGTTGGGCATAAGAGATCGGAGGGGCTACCAACTGCACCCCGCGCTCCGGCAAGTCGAACTCAGCGAAAAACGGGCTGGCGACCGCCAGCGGATGCACGGCCGAGCAAATGTCATGGACGATCCCCGGGGCCAGACCGAGATCGAGCGTGCGGGCACCGCCCCCAACGGTGGCTTGCTCTTCAAAAACTGCAACGCTTAGCCCCGCACGGGCCAGTGTCACGGCCGCGGATAAGCCATTGGGGCCGGCGCCGATCACGATTGCATCAATCACGGCCGGACCTCAACGCCGGGCGCCTCATGGTGCTACCTGCACTGCCGGATTCTTTGGCGCCCCCGCGCTTGTGGGCACCCCAGCGCGCTTGTGCGCCCTGCTTCGGATTAGCCATGCCGCGCCCTCGCTCCCGCACCCAGTTCTCGGCGCGCTTATAAGTCAGTGTCGAGATAAATATGGCATCAAATGCGATCATCGACAGGGAGAACCAGGGCAATCCCATTAAAACCGCGATACCAACGTGCATCAGGATTACCCCGATGATCGAGATGCGCCGGCTGACCGGATGCAATAGCCCCACCGCAAAGAACAGTTGAATGTAGACGGCGAAATAGGTTGCCAACCCCACGAACACCCCGTTGGCCATCAGCGCCTGATTCAACGACGGAAACACCGCGTAGTCCGGCAGACTAACCGGCAAATAAAGCGCCGTGCCATCTTGCCAATATTGGCCCTGGACCTTATACATCGCTGAGGCGGTGTAAAGAATAAAAATCTGCAGCGCAAGCGCCATAAGGGCGGCATTGTGCAGCGGGATGCGCATCCAGTTCGGAAGCAGCGGCATGCCCAGCGCCCAGCGGTCCCAAAGGGTTCGAGCTTGGTGGCCGTATTTATCGCGCCGCCGCTGATCAAGGGACCAGTGCGCCGAAGTGTTCATAAAAACCATGAACAACAGTCCAATGCGCGCAATATTGTCACCCTGGTTGCCCAGCAAACCGTTGCGCTCCACCAGAGCTGTGAAGCCGATTACAAGCAAAAGCGTGGTGAGCCGCGTCCGCCACCCCAGGAGGACGGCGATTGCCAGTGCGCCCACCAGCAAGTATTTGATGGTGAAAATCAGCGGATTGGTATCGGCAAACAGGGTCGCGAGCGAGGCGAAATTCCCATCCGCGCGGTGGGGCTGCACCCAGTTTGATGACACGCCCCACAGGGCATGGCGCTGACCAAAATTTGCGATGAGGATGCCCAAGGCGGCAATTGCCACCAAAATCCGGGCCATGGCCAGTCCGCGCAGTGCGTTCGGGGCGTCAATGAACCAGGCTTCACCCCGGAGGCGCAGGTCTCGTAGGGGCTGGAAAATCACATTCACGAGGACTGCTCCCCCGCGCGGGGAATGTTTTTCGCATAAGGGGCGAAGCGCGAAACTTCCACGTCGTTTACGGAAGGGGCGGGTCGCCATCCAAAATCATGCGTCGCTCTTTCTACGTCCGCCAGCGTCCGAGAATCCCGCTCTTCAAATCGGGGCACCCCCGCTTTTCCGGTGCGGTATTGCACCGCAATAATTTCCCCATCATAAAGGACGGCAGCACTCAGCGTGGCCAGATATGTCGCCATGGAATCGTACTTTAAATAGGTGTTTATTTGGGAATTAGTTGCGCCCGATTCCGTGGGTGCTTCTTGTAATTTCGGGCCGAGTGCGGGCGATTGTGGCGTGTGAAAATTTTGCTCGATTACGATGCGCTGCTCCTCGTTCATGTCGTCAGCGGCATTATGCAAAGAAAGCGCGGTGCGCCGGGCCGCAAATGCCGTACGCGGCGGCGAGGGATTATGCCGAATCATTTCATTTTCGCTAGCCACGAGCGCGTGCCAGTCAGTGTCGAATACTTCGCCCGTATCGGGGCTTTTTATTTGCGCCCGAAAATCTAATTCAGAGGTCACGCGCTTGGGTGTGGGCGCAAAAATCCGCCAGTTTTGTTCGAAAATAGGGTTGACGTACTGGCGAATGTTTCCCGATCCAATGGCCTGCTTTATGGGATTACTGGGACCGGACCACAGCGCGATAATTCCGGTGTGGATTAGGACGATTATTAAAAGGACATAGGCAACGCTGCGCGCCTTCTTGCGGTGATCTGCCACCGAGTCCTCCTGATGCGCTTAAAGGCGGCGGCGCGTTCCTGATTGAACACGCCGCCGCCGGTGAAGCGATTAGTTACTGCGTACGCTTCTTCATTTTACGAACACTGATCATGCCCATGCCTCCGATAATAGCCAGCAACGCGACTATGGAGTAAAGGAACATCTCAGCGCCCGTTCGCGGGAGGACCGAAGCGCCCGGTTTCTGCGCCGCGGTAATCGTGATTGCCGCGTCCGCCTCATTGGTTCCGTCGGACGCATTAATGGCCAGCTCACCCGCAGCAGTGCCGTCCGGGATCACGAAGTCAGTCGTGAACGCGCCGTCATCATCCGTTGTTACCTCAACAGTTCCGACAACATTGCCGGCGCTGTCAGTGAACGTGACGGTGACGTCGGTATTAGCAGGGAAACCGTCGCCTTCGACTGTGACGGTGTCGCCCGGCGCTGCTTCGTCTGGCGTGACGTCAATGCCGGGATCCGTTACAGGTGGCGTGGTGCCATCTTGGTCAGAGCCATCTTGGTCAGCCCCGTCTTGGTCAGAGCCGTCCTGATCGCCGCCATCTTGGTCAGCCCCGTCCTGGTCACCACCATCCTGATCGGAACCATCCTCATCAGAACCGTCCTGGTCACCACCATCCTGATCAGAGCCATCCTCATCAGAACCATCCTGATCAGAGCCATCCTCATCAGAACCGTCCTGGTCACCACCATCCTGATCAGAGCCATCCTCATCAGAACCGTCCTGGTCACCACCATCCTG
>JAJYRW010000269.1 GCA_021793895.1 Actinomycetes bacterium | reverse complement strand
GTCGCGCCGTCGGCGGCGCGCAGCGGCGCGACATCGAAGCTGGCCACCGCGGGGCCGACCAGGCACAGGTGGTGCACCTCGCGCCCCTGCCCGTGCAACTGCGCGCACAGTCGGGACGCGACGAAGCCGCCGAAGGAAAAGCCGGAAAGCGCGAGCATGGCGTCCTGCGTCAGCCCGAGGTCGCGCTCGAAGTACAGCAGCGCGGCGTGCAGGTCCTCGATCTCTCCGGGCCCGCCCGTGTAGCTGCCCTCGCTGGCGCCGACACCGCGGAAATTCGGCCGTACGGCGGCGAAGCCCAATTGCACCCAGGCACGCGCGAGGGTCTGCGCGACCTTGTTGTCCAGCGTACCGCCCTGCAGCGGGTGCGGATGCGCCACCAGCGCGAGGCCCCGCGGCGCCTGCGCGGGCAGGTCCAGCGCAACCTCCAGTGGCCCGGCCGGCCCGTCGATCCGCTCGCGTCGGGTCGCGCGGTTCACGGCGCGGCCTCCTCCGGCACGAGCAGGCGTTCGACGATCTCGCCGTGCACCAGATGGCGCTCGACGATCTCGTCGATGTCCTGCTGGTCGACGTAGGTGTACCAGACCCCTTGCGGATAGACCACGCACACGGGGCCTTGTTCGCAACGCTCCATGCAGCCGGCGCGATTCACGCGCACCTTGCCCGGGCCGGCCAGCCCGGCGGCCTTGACCGCCTTCTTGCAGTGCTCGAAGGCCTGCTCGGCGCCCTGCGCCGCGCAACACGGGCGCGGCCCGTCGCGCTGGTTCAGGCAAAAGAACACGTGATACTTGTAGTGACTCATCGCGCGGTCGGGAAACGTGGGTCGCAAAGGCAATGGCAACAGGGGCAATGGCAACAGGGACGGCCGCGCGGATCGCGGACGCGAGCCGCCGAAGCGCCGAGCCCGAGGCGGCGGCGCGGCAGCGGGGCCGATCAGAACGGCTTGACCACCACCATCGGCACGATCACGAACAGGGCGACGGTGGGGATTTCGTTGAACCAGCGGTACCAGCGGTGGCTGTGCCGGTTGCGCCCCAGTTCGAAGTCGCGCAGCAGGCGCCGGCACGCGTGGTCGAAGCCCAGCAGCACCAGCACGAAGGCCAGCTTGACATGCATCCAGCCGTTGCCGGGGCCGCGCAGCCCCACGCCATAGTACAGCCACAGCACGAGCCCGAATGCCAGTGCCGGCGGTCGGAAATCGCTGCCTCGTCCCCCATGATCGAGTCGGCCATCCACGCCACGACGTGCGCGGTTCCCGCCGGGATTATTTGCCGGCAGCCCGGGCACGTGTAGGTTTTTTCACTGCCCTTGACTCGGCGGCTGAACCAGGAGCGTCCGTGGCTCTCTTCGCGCCGCGGCGCTCCGCCCAGCGCCCGGTCAAAATCTAGGGGCCGGTATTCGGCATCGCGGGCACGCGGGCCTCGCCCGGTCATCCCCGGACCGCGGCGACGTGAACGCGGACGCTTAGCCACGTCGTCCATAATGCCCTGTCTGCTTTGCCGACCCCGGGTCGGCTCCGCGCAAATGGGTTGCGACTAGCCTTAAGAGCGTGCGAATTGTGGTTGCTACCTGCTCAGTTGACTATGCCGGCCGTTTGACTGCGCATCTGGCCAAGGCCAAGCGCCTGCTGATGTTTAAGGCCGACGGATCGGTTTTAGTGCACTCCGATGGCGGCTCTTATAAGCCGTTGAACTGGATGTCTCCGCCGGCGACCGTAAAATTTGAAGACCTCGACCCAGCAGAGGACGCCGCAGCCGAGGTTTTGGACTCTCCCGGCGCCCAGGCGCGCTGGACGGTGCAAAACACCAAATCCGGTGACCAGCTCGTTATCACTGTTTATGAAATCCACCATGATTCCCAGCACGATTTAGGGGTGGACCCGGGCTTAGTCAAGGACGGCGTCGAAGCCCATTTGCAAAAATTGCTCGCGGAGCAGATCGAAACTTTGGGCAGCGGTTGGCAATTAGTGCGCCGCGAATTCCCCACCGCGATAGGGCCGGTAGATATTTTGGCGCGCGATCATGCCGGAGCTTCCGTCGCGGTAGAGATTAAGCGCCGCGGCGAAATTGATGGAGTGGAACAGCTCACCCGCTATCTCGAGCTGTTGAACCGCGACCCGCTGCTCGCGCCGGTGGCGGGAATTTTCGCGGCCCAGGAGATCAAACCGCAAGCCCGCGTCCTGGCCGAAGATCGGGGCATTCGCTGTGTCGTATTGGACTATGACGCAATGCGCGGCCTCGACGACCCGGATTCGCGCCTCTTCTAGTGATCGCGGCGGGTCGCCGCCCAGCGGAGTGCGCTATTTGGCAGACTAAAAAATGTGACCGCACCACAGGAATTTTCAGCTCCCGTAGGTTCCCCGATTTCCGCACTGCGCGGCGCTATCGTCACCCCAACTGAGGTCATCGCTGATGGCCTGCTCGTTACGGCTGACGATCGCATTACCTGGGTTGGCGCTGTATCGAGCGCGCAAGAAGCCGGTCACGGCGCCGCGCTGGCCGAGGTAAACCACGTGCCGGCTGGTAGTTATATCCTCCCTGGACTGGTCGATGGCCACTGCCACGGCGGAGGCGGCGCCAGTTTTCCTGACGCCACTACGGCCGCCGAAGCCGCCGTTGCGGCGCGTGAGCACCTGCGCCACGGCACCACCTCGCTCATCGCATCGCTGGTGACCGCTGACCGCGAAACGCTGCTTGAGCGCGTGGCAACACTGACCGAATTATGCGCGGCCGGGGAGTTGGCCGGAATCCACTTGGAGGGGCCGTTCCTGTCGGCGGCGCGCTGTGGGGCGCAAAATCCCGACCACATGCAGGTGCCCGACGCGGATCTGGTGCGTACGGTGGGTGAGAAGGCGCAGGGCTTCTTCGCGACCATGACGATCGCCCCCGAACTGGAGGGCATGCTCGGCGCAGCCGGGGTTATTGCGGCGCTGGCGGACGTCGGTGCCCTGCCCTCGATCGGCCACACCGACGCGCACTACGAGGTGGTGGAAGACGCCATCGCGCTTTCGGTAGAAAAACTCCAGGGCTGGGACGCGCGCGCCTCCCTTCCGACCGCAACCCACCTCTTCAACGGAATGCGGCCCCTGCATCACCGCGATCCCGGGCCGATTGCGGCCTGCCTGGCGGGAGCCGCACGCGGAGACATCATCGTGGAACTCATCGCCGACGGCATCCACCTCGATCCGGCCACGGTCCGCTCCGTATTCGAACTGGTCGGCCCGGACGCAATCATGCTAGTAACCGACGCGATGGCTGCAGCGGGCATGCCCGATGGTGA
>JAJYRW010000268.1 GCA_021793895.1 Actinomycetes bacterium | reverse complement strand
GGCGAGTTGAGGTTCCCATACTGCAGCGTCATCGTCGTCCTCTTGACCATCGTCATTTTCGGAGCCGTCGTCGCCGTCATCGCCCTCGTCTTCGCCATCTTCGGGCTCTTCGCCGTCGTCTTCGCCGTCGCCGGGTTCGTCGCCGTCGTCTTCGCCGGGCTCCTCGCCCTCGTCCTCCCCGTCGCCGGGGGAATCACCAACTTCGGCAAAGTTTATGGGGGTGTAGGTGTCTTGGCTGCGGTCCGAGGATCCGTGGGCGGCCCAGGTGTAGACGCCGCATTCGCTCGCGGTGCAGTCGACTTCATTTCCGTCAGAATCGATCACGGGGGAGTCGAGGGTGAGTTCTTGGCTAAATGAGCCGTCATCGTCTATGGATCCGACCCATTCGGCTCCAGTGAACAGCGCAGCGTTTAAGTGCCAACCGTCAATATCCGTGACGCCGGCGGGGGCAACTGCCACGTAGACACCGTTGCCTTCAGTACTGAAGTCGGCTCCAACTACCTCTAACGTGTTGGCGTTCTCGGGGTCGAGGTCTGAGTCGGGTGAAACTGAAACTGTTGGGGAATCCGCCGCCAGCGCGGGTATGGCGCTTGCCAGCGGCGCAACAATCATGGCGCCGGCCGCAAGCGCAGCAGTAAATGGTCTTCGCAAACTCATTCAATTCCTCTTCTGGAACTTAGACAAGATCATTCCTAGAATAAGGCGAGCCTTGCCTAATCTTTGCGACACTGTGTCAGCCCCGGGACTAGACCCTGCCCAACCTGGGCAAATATGCGCCCGTATTCTGAGATAATCATTCACTTGATCGGCTTTCGGGCGGGGCGATCGAGAAAGTAATGCACAAGCTATGAGGAGGCTCTTGGGTGGCCACACCGAAGCATGAAAGCGCAACTGCCACCCCGGCATCGACTAGACCCACTGCAATTCGCGTGGCGCTCTTGGGGTGTGGGGTCGTTGGAACTGAAGTTGTCCGGCTCTTAACGACACAGCGCGAAGACCTAACCGCGCGCATGGGTGCCGCCCCAGAATTGGTGGGGATTGCCGTCCAAAATTTGGATACGGAACGCGACCCCATAATTGACCGTTCCCTGTTGACAACCGATGCCCACGAGCTTGTCACCCGCGCCGACATTGTCGTGGAAGTCATGGGCGGGCTGGACACAGCCGGTCCGCTGCTCCACCGCGCCATCGAGCACGGGGCCGCAGTCGTAACGGCCAATAAGGAACTCTTGGCAAAGCAGGGCGCCGACCTGCACAACGCTGCCGATACGGCCGGGGTGGATCTGTACTTCGAAGCCGCCGTGGCCGGGGCCATCCCCATCATTCGTCCCGTGCGCGAATCGCTAGCTGGCGACCGCATCGATCGGATTTTGGGAATCGTCAACGGAACCACCAATTACGTGCTCGATCAGATGACCAAGACCGGCGCGAACTTCAACGACGTCGTCGCCGAGGCTCAAAAGCTTGGCTATGCCGAGGCCGATCCCAGCGCCGATATCGATGGGCACGACGCCGCGGCAAAGGCCGCAATTCTCGCCTCGCTGGCCTTCCACACCCACGTGAGCGCCGACGATGTCAGTTGTGAGGGCATTACGGGTATCACGGCGGAAGATGTGAAGTGGTCTCAAGAGACCGGTCACGTCATCAAACTCTTAGCAATCGCCGAGCGCATCGCCAATAACGGAACCGAGGCGGTCAGCGTGCGCGTGCATCCCGCGCTGGTGCCTAACGCCCACCCGTTAGCCAATGTGGACGGCGCCTTCAATGCCGTATTTATTGAGTCGCAGGCCGCGGGCCCGCTCATGTTCTACGGCCAGGGTGCCGGCGGAGCTCCCACCGCCTCGGCAGTTGTCGGGGACCTGGTTTCCGCAGGGCGCCACCGCGTGCTGGGCGGCACCGGACCGCAGCGTTCAAGCTACGCCGATATCCCCATCTTGCCCAGCGGGGAGGTGCGCACCCACTTTCAGTTACGGCTGCGCGTCGCCGATGAGCCGGGCGTTTTGGCAAAAGTTTCCCAGCGGCTGGCAGAACAGGCCGTCTCAATCGAAACCGTGCGCCAAATCCCCGATGAGTCGGGCGAAGAAGTCCCCGGCGCAGTTGATAAGCCCACCGCTGAACTGGTTGTCACCACGCACCAGGCCAGTGAGGCCGCGCTCGCCGCGACGGTTGAGTCACTCGAAGAGCTCGATGTCGTAATTAAGATTATTTCAATCCTGCGGGTTGAAGGAGCATAAAGTAATGGCCCATCAGTGGCGCGGAGTCATCAACGAATACCGCCAGTGGCTGCCCTTTAGCGAAACCGACCCCGTAATCACTTTGCATGAGGGCGGGACTCCGTTAGTAGCGGCCGAAAAACTCTCCGAACGCGTGGGCGCGCAGGTTTATTTAAAAGTCGAGGGCGCAAACCCGACCGGCTCTTTTAAAGACCGCGGAATGAGCGCGGCCGTTTCGCGCGCGGTTGCAAATGGCACGCAAATGGTGGTGTGCGCCTCGACGGGAAACACCTCGGCCTCGGCCGCCGCTTATGCCGCCAAGGCGGGGATTTCTTCAGCAGTGATTTTGCCCGCGGGGAAAATCGCCGCCGGCAAACTCGCGCAAGCTATCGTCCACGGTGCCAAACTCGTGGCCATTGATGGTTCATTTGATGACTGCTTGGTCATCGCCCGCGAAATGGAAAAAAATTACCCCGTCGAACTGGTTAACTCCGTAAATCCCGTGCGGTTGCAGGGGCAAAAGACCGCCGCCTTTGAGATCGTCGACGCGCTGGGGGATGCGTCCGACATTCATTGTTTGCCGGTGGGCAATGCCGGGAACATTTCTGCCTATTGGATGGGCTATCGCGAATACGCCCAGCACGGCCCGGCCACGCGTCGCCCCAAAATGTGGGGATTCCAAGCTGCTGGGGCCGCTCCGCTTGTGCGCGGGGCAGTGGTAACCGAGCCCGAAACTGTTGCCACCGCTATTCGCATCGGAAATCCGGCCTCCTGGGAACTGGCCGAAGCCGCCCGCGATGAATCGGGTGGTCGGATCGAGTCGGTTACCGATGTGCAGATCCTGCAGGCACAAAAGCTTTTGTCAGCAACTGAGGGCGTGTTCGTTGAACCGGCCTCGGCCGCATCGGTGGCGGGCCTGTTGCAGGTCGCCGCAGCCGGTGGCGTACCCGCAGACGCCGTAATTACCTGCACCGTCACCGGCAACGGACTAAAAGACACCGAAACGGCGCTGCAGTCATTTACTCTTTCTGAAAATGTTGTTGCACCGAACCTGGATGCCGTCGCC
>JAJYRW010000267.1 GCA_021793895.1 Actinomycetes bacterium | reverse complement strand
TGCAAGCCCTCGGGGGTTCGAATCCCCCATCCTCCGCGTAATTTTCGTTGATATAGCAACGAAATCTTGACTGCGGTGATTCTCACAGAGAGTCACCGCAGTTTTGTACGAGCGCTTCCAGCGTCCATGTTCCGATATCACGGCATTGTGCCAACGCCTCCTTGGTCGAGTTGAACAAGATGACGGAGCATCAACGGGCCGTCCTAAAGATCGATGTGTTCGAAAATGAGCACGGTGCCCGTGATGTCTGTTTGGCTATCGACAAGTACGAAGTGCCACGCCGTGGCGCCGGCCGTTATCTGTTTATAGGTAAGGGCAGCACCGAATCGCGGAATCTTATAGGTAGCGACATATTTGCCCCGGAAGGTCTGGGCGATTATTTCGTCAGCGTTCTTTGCATAGCGGCGCTGGCGAATGTCTTGCACGACCACGGTCACAATCAGTACCGCCAGGAGCAGGAAGAAAGCCAGCACTGCGAAAGTCTTAACCGGCTCTTCCATTAATTACCTTTCCAAAAAAGTTCCCTGGTCATACTAACTATCCGCCACCGCTTTGCGAACCACGCTTAGGATCCGCGCGGCACAACACTGCGTTTGAAGGTGCGCGACGTGGCTATCCACCCAACAATGAGAGCTCAAAGCCTGCAATTCCGTTCACTCATTGAAAGGGAATTACCGTGTCTCACCTCACCCGCTCTCCCGGCGCCGTCAACACCACCTTCGAACCACCCGCTGCAGCTCAATGGGCCGAGGCATTAAGCAAAAACGAGTCGCTCGATTTGCTGGCATCAAGTCTGCGACCCATCGCAAATTTCGTGACCAAGAGCGACCAAGTACGCACGGCGCTGCGCAGCCGGCTACTGGGGCACGCGCTACACCCGCTTCTGACTGATTTGCCCATCGGATTTTGGACGTCGGCGCTCACCCTAGATGTACTGTCACCTCACCGCGGTGAATCGGCGAGTCAGTGCCTGACTGGATTGGGAATTCTTGCTGCCGTTCCAACCGCGGCTACTGGAATTGCCGAATGGAGTGATACCGAAAAAGAAGACGCCCGTATTGGCGTCGTGCACGCGTTAAGCAATAGCGCCGCATTAACTGCGTTCACGGCTTCTTATTTTGCGCGCCGCAGCGGTCGTTTGGGTTGGGGCCGCGCACTGGGGTTCTTGGGCGGGGCCGCCATGGCCGTGGGCGGCTACTTAGGTGGTCATCTGGCGATTTCGCGCAAGGTAGGCAGTCACCTACCGATCACGGACTAACCCCAACTACCGGCGGTAGCGTTCCACGAAGGCGCGCATCAGCCGGGCTGGCTCGATCGGATTTGACGCCCGCAGGTTGGTGACGATCCGCTCAAAATCCTGGGGCGGGAAGTATCCGGCATCGCGATAGACGATGACGCGGCTGATAACACCGTCCACATCCAGTTCCGGGTGAAATTGGGTCACGTACAGGTTTTCGCGCACCCGAAACGCCTGCACGGGGCAGGCATCCGATGTGGCGAGCAGGACGGCTTGCGGTGGCAGCACGCTGCAGGCTTCTTTATGACCCACCAGGCCATCAAAAACGGTGGGCAGCTGGCTAAAGAGGGGGTCGGCTTGACCGGCGTCTGTGAGCCGCACCTCCACGGCTCCGGGCTCTTCGCCATATTGTCGGTCGATTGTGCCGCCGAGATAGCCCCCGAGGATGCCGATCCCAAAGCAGGCACCGAAGAACGGGAAGTCACGGTCCACGATTTCATCGAGCAACGGCACGAGTTCGGCCTCAAAACGCAGTTGTACCGAGGGCTTTTCGTGCTGCGGGTCCGAGGCGTTGAACGGTCCCCCGCCGAGAATCACGGCAGAGAAGTCGTCGAGGTTGATGTCGGGCAGCGGCCCCTTTTCCATCCGGATAGTGTGCAACTCATCGGCGTTTAACCCGCCGGCGCGCAGGAAACCTTCCCTCTCTTCACGTGCCGCAACGTCCTCGGGGCGAGAGGCGAGGAGCAAAAAAGGTTTCATGAGAAGCAATGGTAGTGCGAGTCATTTAGCATCTTGGACACGGACAAACATATGCTGGGAGGGTGATTTTTAAAGCGGTTGGCGACGGACGCCCATATCCCGACCATGGACTAAGCACCACCAGCGAGTGGGCCGACGTTCCACCACGCCAAGTTCGCCTCGATCAGTTAATCACCACCAAGGCCACGCTCGACCTGACCTCGCTCCTCTCCGAAGATTCCACGTTCTACGGGGATCTGTTCGCGCACGTCATCAGTTGGAAAGGCGAGCTGTATCTGGAAGACGGCTTGCACCGGGCGGTGCGCGCGGCGCTGCAGCAGCGCGCTTTCCTGCATGCGCGGGTCTTGGAATTAGATAGTTAAATCCCAACGGCGATAGGCTCTGGCATTGTGAGCAGCGAGTATGGATCAGACACTGACGCCCTGCGCGCCCGCAATCGGCGGCGCAAAAATATGCGGGTACGCCAAACCATAATTTTTGGCTCCCTGTGCGGCGCTATGGCTGTGGTCCTGGTGTTTGCTTACGCGATTTATAACGAGACCATTGCCGGCCCGTTCGATATTGCTTTCACCTCCGATAAGGAGGATCCACGCGCGCCCACACCCCCGCCGTGCCCGGGGCCGGAAGACACCCCCGTGCCCTACAGCGATGTCGAGATCAACGTCTACAACACCACTGATGTTTCGGGCCTTGCGGCCAGCGCCGCAGAGGAGTTCCGCGGACGAGGATTCGAAGTCCTCGATGTATCAAATGAGGAAATAGCGGTCAACACAACGGCAGAATTGCGTTTCGGCCCGCACGCGATCGCGGCCGCCTACACGCTCGAAGCGCAGTTAGATGGCGCGCTCTTGCGGTTGGACGAAGAACGCATGGACACCACGGTCGACGTTCTATTGGGCGCCAACTACGATGAGTTGCGCCCTTCAGAAATGGTGGACCTGGTTCCTGATGAACCCTTAAGCCCGCTTTCTAACTGCGTACCGATCACGGTTCCGACCGAAGAGCCAGAAGATCCGGCCAGTGCGGATGACACCGAGGAGCCACCTCTCGACGATGAGGATGCTCCCAGCAATGGGGGCGAAGGCGGCGAGGAGTAACTGAACTCGACAGGAGCCCCGAACGACGCTTTCCGTACCGCCCGACGCAATACCGCCAGAATCGCTGGCCCCAAAACGAGTATCGCCACCACGTTCGTAATCGCCCGCCCGGTGTCCCACCCGCCCGTAGAGGTAAGCAAGGTAAAGGCCAAGAAGCGTTTGAGGTTGGCCAGCACCGAGTCACCGGGGA
>JAJYRW010000266.1 GCA_021793895.1 Actinomycetes bacterium | reverse complement strand
GCAAACGCCGCGCGAGGTGGTGCAAGAGATGTACGCGACCCAGCGCGAGCATTTGATCAACAAGCCGAAAAGCGAGCGGCCGCGCGAGCTGATGTACCACCTGATTATCTCGTTTGCGCCTGGTGAGGAACCGCCGGATGCCGTTTTACGGGAGGCGGAGCGACGATTGGTTGAGGCGATCGGGCTGGGTGAGCATCAACGCATTAGCGTCGTTCATCGCGACACCGATTGCCTGCATATCCACGTGGCCATCAATAAGGTTCACCCGGTTAGCGGCTGCGTTGTCACGCCGTGGCAGGATCAGCCCAAGCGCGCCAAGGTGTGTGCGGAGCTGGAGGCGCAATTTAACCTGCAAAAGACCAATCACCGACCCAATAAGAGCCGCGCGGACGCGGCGATGAATTCCATCCATGCGCTGAGTGGCAGTGAGAGCTTGATTGCCTATGCGCGGCGTACCGTGGGCGGTGGGTTGGCGTCGGCCGAGTCGTGGGCCGAGGTTCACGATGTGTGCGCCGAGCATGGGTTGACATTAAAGGCGCGCGGTGCCGGTTATGTCCTGGTGGCCGAGGACGGCACCACCATTAAGGCCAGCAGCGTTGCGCGCGAACTGTCGGGAAAGGCCCTGGAGAAGCGCCTTGGGGAGTTCGAGGCCGCGAACGCGGAGTTGGAGGCGTTCCTTGAGACACAGGCGGGATATGAAAGACGTCCGCTCGGTGCGGCGGAGAAAACGGCCCTGTTTGCGCAATACAGGGAAACACAGCGAGAAAATAAGGCCACGAAGCAAAATAGTCTGTTGGCAGTGCGCGCCGAGCAAGCCAAGGAGTTAGAGCGCATCCGCGCGCAGTTCAACGCTCGCCGGGCGTGGATTCAGCGCGCCGGCAACGGCCTGGCCACGCGCTACCTCTATAAGCACTACGCGGAGAAACGACAGAAGGCCATCGAAAGGCTGCGCCGGGAGAGCGCCGCGCGCCGCCAGGCGATCGCGCAGCGGCACCCGGCGCACACCTGGGCCGATTGGCTTCAACGAGAGGCCGAGGCGGGCAACCCGCAGGCACTGGCTGCGCTGCGGATGCGCAAGGCAGCGCAGCGCGAGCCTTTAGCCGTTAAACCCGCGCACATCCCGCCGCGGACGCCGCTTCCGCCGATCGGACAGCACCCCGCGCTGAGGCAACGCGTGCGCGCGCCCCTATTGTCGAAGGCGCCCCTGCTACGGGTGTCGCCGCCGGTCAAGCAGCTGCTCGCGATCGCGGGCATCGGCAAGCGATCGTCGACGGCGCATGCCTCGAGCTCGCGCGGCACGATCACGACCAAGAGCGGAACCGTGCTGCTCAAGACGGCGGGCGGCGTCGTGTTCGACACCGGCCGAGATCTGCGGCTGCCCGAGGCCGCCACGCCGACGGCCGTTGCCGAGACCTTGCGAATCGCTCGAGCACGTTACGGCGACCACCTGACGATCCGTGGAACCGATGCGTTCAAGGCCGAGGTTCTCCGCCAGGCCGTTGCGCAGCGCCTTCCCATCACTTTCACAGACCCGGCCCTGGAGGCAGCTCGCCTGCAGGCCATGAAACCAGGAGAGATGAACCATGAGCGATCCCGAACTGACGATGGAAGCCGCGCTGAACATGTGCGAGCTGGACGAGGCGGCCCCGCCGCCCCAGGACGGCAGCGACTCGCCGAGCGAGCCGCTGCCAGCCGTTCCGCCGGACATGACCAGTCCCACGCTCGCGACGCTGCCGCAGGACCGGCGGCCGCTCGACAAGACGGTGTGCGAGGCCTGCCCGAACAGCGTGTGGTACGCGACGGAACGCGAGGTGACGTGCTATTGCCGCGTGATGCTGATGCGCGTGTGGACCACCGCGGAGCCGCAAACCTTGATCGCCTGCGACGGCATCTATCTCGGGCAGGAGCAGTAAACGACGCGCCCAACCTCGGCCTGGCCACCTTCATTGTCGACAACCGCAACCAGGGGCGCACGACGCGAGGCCTCGCGCCGAACTACGCCCTGCTCGCCGGCGACGGGCCGGGCGCTGCGGTGTTCCAGGGGGCATTCCCCAACCCGAAGGGCGGCGGCTACGCCGTCTTCGAGCACGGCGAGGGCCAGTTCGCCGTGTTGCCGCTTACTCGCGCTCAAGCCGAGGCGCTCCGCGATTCGATACCGAAAGGCGAGGCAGTCGATACCAGAGATGTCGTGGCAATGCTGCTCAAGGCGGGATTGAGTGCTGATCAGACGCCGATCAATGCTAGCGCTACGAATGCTCGCGGCGGCCGGAAGATGTAATTTCAGGCGTCGAGGTTTACAGGCGCAATCGGTACCCAACGACCGACATAGAAAACCGCCCCCTGTCAGATCGGCGAGACGTTTTGGCGCGACGCGCTATTAATACGGCCCCGCCCCACGCCCGTTGACCTCCACTCGGAGCTTCGGCATCAAATTCGGGCGCAATCATGCGGGAGCTCCAAGCGGCTAAAACAGATTATTTCAAATCAGAAATACCGGCTTCTCTCTCTTTCATGCGGATCTTCGCGTGCAGGGTGCGCGAGCCCGCAGGCACCGTGCACCAGACATGGAGTCTTGAGATGAATATTTTCCAAAGTTATCTTGAAAGTTGGGCAGTTCAGTGAGAGTTTCACTACAAGGTTGCGGGCGAATTTCAACCAAAAATGCCAAAATCCGCGTCTATTCAAGAAAATTCTAGGGCGATTCGCGATTATTGAAGCCGATGCTACTGCGCTGCTATTTATGGTGATATTGGGAGGCGCGAGCCAACCATCAGTGTTGGCGCATTGCTTATTGTTGAAATTGAAAAACTAACGCCCGCCTCCGGCAACGCTCCGGTTGAGTAGTGAATTTTTGCGGCGTTAAAGGCGGTGCGTAGCGTATTGGCGTCTTGACCGTTTGCGTCCGGCAATGCCAGGCCAAATATAATTGCGTTGCTGGGTTTAACGGCCCCAGGCGCGACATGCCAGTGTGCTTTTTGAAGGATTTGGCTTATTTGAATGGCGAGGAATAATGCTTCTGGGTCGCCGTCCATGTACCGTAAGTTCACTGAACCGGGGTGCGCAGCAAGCGATTTCTCTAGCGCGGATGCCTCTGAGATGGTAAATGTTCGCCAAGCAACTACCGCCTTGAGTTTCTCCGTTTGCAACCGAGCCTCAGCTGCTTCCTTCTCGAGCTCTTTAGAGCGCTCGTTCGCCTGTGCGGCCTTCAGTTCAGCGTAGCCGGCTGCCTTGCCAGCTTTAATGCCCTCGTTCTTGGCATCTGCGACTTTTTTGTCAACCGTCAACTTGTACTCGGCCAATTCG
>JAJYRW010000265.1 GCA_021793895.1 Actinomycetes bacterium | reverse complement strand
CCACTAGAACGCACCAAAACTTGAGGTTCGGCACACCCCAGCTCGGCCAGCGCGGCCAGGGCGGCCGCGGCAGTTCCCCCAGCACCTAAGACCGCGGCGGAGTTAATGGCAGCGGTGAGGCCCGCCGTCCTTAATGAAGCGACGATTCCGTACACATCGGTATTGGCGCCGACCAGCATCCGGCTCCCCCCGCTGTATTGGCAGATGACCGTATTGGCCGCACCCACCACCTCGGCGAGCGGGTCGATCACATCCAGATGGGGCTGAATGCTGGATTTTAGGGGCATCGTCAACGATAAGCCCGCCCAAGAATCATCCATTTGGGCTAAAAATTCCGGCAACTGCTCGGTAGTGACGTCGTGGGCGTCATACGCCCAATTCGTCAGCCCCAGTTCGGCATAGGCGGCGTTGTGGAGCGCGGGGGAAAGCGAGTGGGCAATGGGGTGGCCCAGCACGGCGGCGCGCCGCGATGCAACAGCTTTAGTCGTCATCAGATCCGTTGGACCGGTTTTCGAACCAGTCTTCGTATTCCTTCTTGAATTCTAAGAACTCGTCGTAGGAATCGGTGAACTTCGTCTCGCGTTCATCCGGATTCGTTGTGACGAAGAACAGCCAGTCACCGGCGGGCGGATCCAGCACGGCCTTAATGGCGCGCTCCCCCGGGGACGCGATTGGCGTGGGCGGCAAGCCCGTGTGCATCCGGGTGTTATACGGGTGATCGGAGTCCAGATCGGAGCGTGTTAAGTCGAGGCCGGACTTATCGAGCCCGTAGGCGATGGTGGAGTCCATCCCCAGCGTCATATCGCGATCGAGGCGGTTTTCGATGACGCGCGCGATCTTGGCGAAGTCGTCATCAAAGTAGCCCTCTTTTTCGATGATTGAGGCCTTGTTGAGCACTGTCTCGCGCTGTTTTTTCGGAACATCGAGGTCATCCAGCACGCTGACCGTTTGCTCGACCATCGCCGAGAGCATCTCTTCGGCGGTGGTGTCGGGCTCGAAGGGATAGGTTGCGGGGAATAACCAGCCCTCAACGTTGCCGTCGGCCTCATCGGGCAGACCAATTGCCTTGGTGTCTTCAGCAGCGGCTTCGAGGTCCTCAAGTGACACCTCGGTCAAGGACTCAATTCGCTCAAATATTTGGGACGTGCGCCAGCCCTCTTGAATCGTCACTCGCACCTGGAGACGGGCCTCATCGTTAAGAAGGAGGTCCAGGGCCCCGGCCGCGCTCATTTCCTTTTTCAGTTCATAGCGCCCCGGTTGGATGCCGGCGGCTTTGGAGGAGTTCTTTAGCGCCGTATCGACAAACGCCTGAGCAGTTTTGACCACACCAGCATCGGCAAGCGTTTCGCCAATTTGCGCCCCAGAATCGCCGGAGTTAATCACTACTTCGACGGAACCGGAGCCTGGGCCGGGATAGTCGTTGCTCTCCGGCGCCGGCTCTTCGCTCTGGAACATGGGAAGGACCAGGAACCAAACGGCGGCGCCGAGCCCTCCTAAACACAGCAAAACAACGATGAGTCCAATGACGCGTTTGCGCCGGCGCCTGCGGCGTTCCTTCTGGCGCTTACGACGCTGGCGGCGCAACGATTCGCGCGAGGGAAGCCCCGTAGGAGAAGTTGCTGGGGATGCGCCGTTAGAGCCGCTGTCGTTGCGCGTGAGCTCAGACAGGAAGTTGTCGTTCACCGGCCGACGGCCTCCGTTTCGTCATCATCTTGATGCCCGATTACAGCAATCCCCGGTACTCTACCGGTTGATCTTTCAACGTCTAACGACTGCTGCAGTATTTCCACCGCGGCCTGTTGATCCACAACTGCGCGGTGACTCTTCATCTTTCGGCCACTTTGATGCAGGGCTTGATGGGCCACCACAGTAGTTAGGCGCTCGTCGACCAGTTGAATCGGCGTGCTGACGCGGTTTGCCAGGGTTTGTGCGAACGCGCGTGCGGCTTGTGCGGCCGGCCCTTCTTTTCCCTTAAGGGTCCGAGGTAGGCCAATATACACAACCGTGGGTTCGCGCTCCGCGATGATTTCCGCGACGCGCGAAACAGCGCCGGGGGTTGGGGCGCCGACCGCACTGACAGTTTCGACGGTGCTGACGGTTTCGACGGCGCTGGCGGTTTCGACGGTGCTGACGGTTTCAACCGGGGTGGCCAAAATGCCGTCGGGGTCACTGGCCGCAACGCCGACGCGCACTTCGCCCACGTCGATGGCTAGTCGTACTCCGCGTTCCATGGTGTCTTAAGTCCGCGGCCTAGTTTCCGCCAACTGTTCGCGCGACCTCGGTGGCAATTGCCGATAGCGCACTGTCGATCGCGCTGGCATCGGTTCCCCCGCCCTGGGCCAGGTCAGCCTTGCCGCCGCCACCGCCGCCAAGTCGTTGGGCAGCCAGGCGCACAAAGGCTCCGGCCTGCAGCTTGGCGCTCTCGCGGGCGGCCTCAGTGATGCCCACTACGATGACGGGCTTGTCATTAACCACACCGGCAATTGCCACCAGCGCCGCCACATCCGACATGCGCTGGCGGACGTCTAGGGTCAGTGCGCGCACGTCGTCGGCTGATCCCACGGTGCCCGCATCAAAGGTTACGACGCGAATTCCAGCGACATCGAGGGACTCACGGGCAAGGCGACCGGCCTGGGCCAACAGCTTCGCCTTGCGCTGTTTTTCTAATTCGCGTTCGGCTTCGCGCAGGCGCGTAATCAGCTGTTCCAGGCGCTGCGGGACCTCCTCGGGCCGCACCTTGAGTTGTTCGGTAACGGCGTGGACCAGGGCCCGCTCAGTGGCCATCTGGTGCAGTGCCTCCATACCAACAAGGGCCTCGAGGCGGCGCGATCCAGCGCCCACGGAAGACTCTCCGGTCAGGGTGACGGGGCCGATTTGGGAGGAGTGTTCGACGTGCGTTCCCCCGCACAGCTCCCGGGACCACGGGCCGCCAATTTCCACCATGCGCACAGCGGAGTCGTCATAGGTCTCGCCAAACAGGGCGATCGCGCCCTTTTCTTTGGCCTCGGGCAGCGACATGTACTCGGCGGTAACTGGCAGGTCCTTCCGGACGGCGAGGTTGGTGATTTCTTCAATCTCGCTGCGAGTTTCGCTGGAGAGCGCTTCGTTCCACGCAAAGTCAAGGCGCAGATAGCCCGGTTTGTTATAGGACCCGGACTGCAGCGCGCCTGGTCCCAGCACCTCGCGCAGCGCGGCATGCACCACGTGCGTTCCGGAGTGCGCCTGGCGTGCGCCCACGCGCCATTCCGCATCGACCTGGGCAAGAACCTTTTGGCCGGCCTCCAAACCCCAGCGACTCTACGCA
>JAJYRW010000264.1 GCA_021793895.1 Actinomycetes bacterium | reverse complement strand
GCCTTCAATAACGGTTACCTCGGAGCCGAATGAACGCCAAACGCTGGCGAACTCGACACCGATAACGCCGCCGCCAAGGACGATCGCGTTTTTCGGAACGTAATCCAGTGTCAGTCCCTCATCGGACGTGATCACTCGACCGCCGATTTCGAGTCCCGGGAGGGAGCGGGCATAGGAACCCGTTGCCAAGACAATGTTCTTGCCGCGGTACTGGGTGCCATTAACTTCGATGGTGTTTGGTGACACCAGCTTGCCCCATCCTTCGACAAGCGTGATGCCACGGGCCTTCACCAGTCCCTTGATGCCATTGAATAGGCGTCCTACGACGCCATCTTTGTACTTGTGTACCCCGACCATGTCCACGGACTCGAATGTCGAATTAACTCCGAACTGCGACGAGTCACGTGCGGCATCGGCCACTTCGGCGGCGTGCAATAGTGCTTTGGTGGGGATGCAGCCGTTGTGCAGGCAGGTGCCGCCCAGCTTGCCGGCCTCGATCAAAACGACCGATTTGCCCAACTGTGCGCTACGTAGCGCAGTGGCATAACCACCACTACCTCCTCCCAGGATGACTACGTCATAGACGGTGTCTTGCCCGGCGGGCGTGCTTTCAGCCACGAACTGCTCCCTAGAAAGTTTCATCTAAAAGGCACGGATACTACTGACATTATCTTTCCATTAGATCGTTTGCGACCCTAATCCGGATCACCGTGATGCTCACCACGTAGGGTTTTGCATGTGAAGTTTTGGAAGAAGCGGAAATTGCGGGCACCGATTCGTTCCTCGGCGCAGAAAAAGTCTGCGTCCGATGCGCGAGGTGCGACCCGCGATCACTTTGCGCGTTTTATTGCTACTCGCGTTGGCGTGGAAGCCTTCGTGGAACCACCTACGCACGTGACCGAGCCGACTATGGTTCTCATCGCAAATACGGGGGAGTGGACGCGGCGCCGTATTCCCTCGCTCGAAGAGGGCTGGAGTTTAGCTCGCGAATTAGAGATCCCGGTCTATGACGTGAATCAGGTGGGGTATCCGCAGCGCATGCGCCAGTGGAATAGCGCCAAGCGTGCCAAATGGCAGGAAAAAGATTTATAAAGCGCGCATCTGAGTAAAAGACCGCCGGCCTACCCCAGCTGGGGCAGCCCGGCGGTCTTAGCAGTTCGATAGGTCCGCGCGCTGCTACTTATCGACGTTTTCTAAGAACTCCACTAGCGTGCGCACTCCGTATCCGGTGCCACCGACGGGGGTATAGCCCCATTTCCCGGCCTCATTGAATGATGGTCCGGCAATGTCGATGTGGGCCCACGGGGTGTCTTCGACGAATTCCTGCAAGAAGACACCTGCTGAGAGCATGCCGCCCCAGCGTTCGCCGATATTGGCGATGTCAGCGATCTTGGATTTCAGGCTGGCGCGGAGTTCTTCCGGCAGCGGCATGGGCCAGGCCAACTCGCCTGCACTATCGGCAGCGGCCACCACCTTGTCGCGTACTTCATCGCTTCCCATGACTCCCGCAACGCGCGTGCCTAGGGCCACCATCTGCGCGCCTGTGAGTGTCGCAATATCGATGATCACGTCGGCGCCGTCTTCGCGGGCCGCGACGAGCGCATCAGCCATTACGAGCCGACCTTCCGCGTCGGTGTTGAGAACCTCCACAGTTTTGCCGCCGTAAATCGTGAGCACATCGCTCGGCCGCTGTGCGGTTCCAGAGGGCATGTTCTCGGCCAGGGCTAGGTAAGCGGTGACGCGCACGGGAACGTTTAGTTCCGCGGCAGCCACCATGGTGTGCAATACGGCCGCGGCGCCCGACATATCGGACTTCATGGCCTCCATGCCCTGGGCAGGCTTAATTGAGAGCCCACCCGAGTCGAATGTGATGCCCTTGCCCACGAGCGCGACGTGCTGCGCCTTTTTCGAGGGACTCCAGGAGATCTTCACCAGGCGGGGTGGCCGGGTTGACCCCTGGCCCACACCCATAATGCCGCCGTACCCGCCGGCAGCCAGGGCTTTTTCATCCAGTACTTCGATTTTCAGGCCGGTGCCCTTGACAGCGGCCCGCGCCCGATCAGCAAACTTGGCGGGTGGCAAATCGTTGGGGGCTGCATTGATTAGGTCGCGTGTCCCAGCAACCGACTGCGCCACGACGCGAGCCCGATCGACCGCTGCGCGAACCTCTCGATCGCGAGTGGATGCCACGACCAGTTCAATCTTTTGCGGTTGAACGGTTGGGTTCTTCTCGTCCTTGGCGCGGTAGGTGTCAAAGCGGTAACTGCCCATGAGCGCGCCTTCGGCGACAGCTCCGGTTTCGGCAGCTGTTTCCACTGGCAAGGCGAGGCCAACCTTTTCGAATCCATCTGCGCCCTGGAGTGCGGCTCCCGCAGCGCGGCGCAGCGTCTCCGGGGTGGAAGCATCGCTTTCAGCGCCCAGGCCGGTCAGGATGATGATGGCCGCGTTGACATCATCTCCGGCGGGAACACGTAGAAGTTCGTCGGCGCCGCCCGTTACGCCCAGCGCTTTCAACTGCCCATTTAGGGATTTCGTAACCGCACGCGGTAGGGGATCACCTGCAATCCGCGGGGCATCATCTGTCTTGATAACCCCGACCACGAGTGCGTCTACGCGCAATTCGGCGGGGTTCTTTCCGGTAAGAGTTAGTTCAGCCACACACTCATGCTAACCAGCCGGGACGATGGTGCCAAAGCAAAGGTCCGGCCTTGCAGTAGTGTTTGTGGTTGTGTACAGCTTGCTATTTCGCCACGGTTTCGCCCATATGGACCCAGAATTGGCGCACCATCTGGCGTTCAATTTGATTCGCGCGGTGGGGGCGTCGCCGCTGCGCTCCGTAATCGCCGCTCGCACTTCGGCTCCGGCCCCGGGCGGCGTGCGCGCGATGGGTATTGATTTCCCGGCGCGGTTTGGGCTTGCCGCCGGTTTCGATAAGGATGCGGCCGCGGCGCGCGGATTAAATATGCTGGGCTTCGGTTTTGTGGAGGTGGGAACAATCACCGCCCACGGCCAGCCGGGCAATGAGAAACCGCGACTGTGGCGGCGCATCGACCAGCGCGCGCTCATTAACCGGATGGGCTTTAACAACGGGGGAGCGGCGGCAGCTGCCGTGCGGCTGCGGCGCCTGCGCAGCACCGCGGTGGGCCGCGATCTCGTAATTGGCGTGAATATCGGCAAGACCAAAATCGTGCCCGAATCAGAGGCGATAGCCGACTATGTGATTAGCGCACGGCTGCTAGCCAAATACGCTGATTATTTGGTGGTGAATGTTTCTTCGCCCAATACGCCCGGTCTGCGCTCCTTGCAGGCGGTGGAGACGTTGC
>JAJYRW010000263.1 GCA_021793895.1 Actinomycetes bacterium | reverse complement strand
TAACTAAAAGGGTGTGCTTCCCCCCGATACTCCAGAGCTCGCCGCGCTAAGCGACTTACAACCTAATAGTTGGATCCTCCAAACGCCTCCCCATGAGGAGGCGTGGCTCTTAGCAGATACCGAGGTACGTGAAATTTCCCCAGCCCACTGGGTTCTGACGCCGGATACCTACGCGCTGCAAGAGGTGCAAAATGTGCGTCTCGGCATCTGGATCGGCACTGCAATCGCTGGAAGCATTGCGTTAATCACGCTGCTTATAACGGCAGTGGATAACGGGATCGCGCGCCGCCCGCAGATCGCTATGCAGCGTGCCTTCGGCGTTTCGCTAGCCCGCGTGCGCCGCACTCAGGTCCTTCAGGCACTTTTGCCGCTTGCGGTAGGCATGCCTTTGGCTGGAGGCGCAGGACTTTTGGCGGGCCAGGCGTATACGACGCTGGACGATATGAAGATAACTACCTCGTATTGGAGCTCCATCGGTATTGCTCTCGGCCTAGCGGCAGTTGCCGCCCTCCTCGTTGCACTAGCCACCCTGCCCGCCATCGGAGGCAAGCTCACTGCACGATCACTGCGCCGCGAATGAGTTGCGAATAAAAGACGTCACCTGCACTCCTGACATAGGGTGATGGCGTGTCGTTTAAAGGAGAGCTAGTGCGGCGAATTTGGCAGGTTGTTGGTGCGGTTGCGATCTTGGCGCTGGCAGGCGCCTGTGGGAGTGAGGACGAGCCGGGCGCGGACGAGGATGCCCCGGTGGAATCAATCGCAATCGACACGTCTCGCGCGGACGAGGCCAACCTCGGATTTGAGATGCCGGAGCAGGAGACGCGGGCCGCGCACATCGATTACTCGACGGATCCGGCCCAATTGACACTCATCACTTGGGGCAGTTCCACGTGCCCGGAATACCCCACCAACATTACGTGGTCGAACGCGACAACTCTGGCAATCGCCAGTAGCACCGACTACGGCGATGTGGCGTGCACGATGGACCTGGTTCCCAACGCGGCCGTGGTTGAAGTACCGCCGAACCAGGACAGTTCAGAGGCCGAAACTGTCGTTTTGAACGGCGACGAGATTGAACTGATCAATGGCGCTGATTAGCGACCCCACCTCGCCCGACATGCGAAGGTCACGTCATAGCATTAAGCAATGCGGTTTTTTGCCCGCTGGCGTTTCCCGGCCCTCATCACCTCTGCCGTAATCCTCTTTGCGGCATGCGGCGGTAGCGCCGACCCAACCCCAAGCGTTGGGGCACCGCAAACATCGACCGCCGCCCCCACCGAGCTGCCCGAGGCGAAGCCCGCCTTCGCGCCAAAGTGGTCCCGACCCCAAGAAGTAAATCCGGCGGGAATGGACCAACTAGATACCTACACACTCAGCAATAACGAGCGCGGTATGCACGTTGTGGTGCCCCAGCTCACCGGCCACGCCGATCTCAATGCGCACATGCAGGACTGGGCGAATGAGCAAAAACGGGAATTCGAAAAGGACTTCGGCCCAGATGAGGCTCCAATCACGAAGTTAGCCACGCCGTCCCTTAGCGCGACGTGGTCCGCCACCGGGATCTCGCCGACCATGGTGGGTTTCTATCTCGAAAGCACCTACAGTCCCGGCGCGAGCACGGGAGTATTCCGCGAAATTGTGTGGTACGACCCCGCGACGGGTGATCTCGTGGAATGGCGGGACCTGCTCACCGAAACGGCGCGCTCCAGACTTTCTCGGCAAGTCATAACCGAACTGAAACGCAGCGGCATCACTTTCGATGCGCAGGCCGTGATTGAGGTGCTCGCAAGTGGCACTCCCGCGGTGGGGTTCACTAAGGACGGCGAGCTGTTCGTTGGGTTTGATTCTTACGCGGTTGCAGCGGGAGCGAGCGGCGCTCCCGGGGTCTCCCTGGAACTGCCAGACGATGGTGGGTGGCTCACGGACGCGGGTGAGCGCGCGCTTGCCGCGAGCACCAAGCCAGCCGTGGAAGACCTGCCCGCGGAGCCGAACCTTCCCGAACCGGTAAAAACACCCGATAATGAAGAAGTGGACTGCGAAAAGGAAAAGTGTGTCGCGCTGACATTTGACGATGGACCGTCTTCGAAAAACACACCGAAACTCCTGGATATTTTGGCGAAAGAAGACGTGCCCGCCACCTTCTTTGTGCTCGGCACGCAGGCGAAAGCCTTCCCCGATATTGTGGCGCGCGCCGCCGAAGAGGGGCACGAAATTGCTAGCCACACCTGGCAGCATTCCAACCTGACGTCGCTGAGCGGCAAGGCCCTGGAAAAGGACCTCACCAAAGCCAATAAGGCCATCAAAAAGGCGTTCGGCACGACCCCGCACCTCTTGCGTCCGCCCTACGGTGCCTCCAATGGTGAGGTCGCGAAAGTCGCGAAGAAAAAGAAACTCGCGCTCGTGTTTTGGGACGTCGACACCCTCGACTGGCAGCATCGTGACCCGAAAAAGACTGTTAAGCACGCGCGCGAAGCCAAAAAGGGGTCGATTGTCCTCATGCACGATGTGCACGCGACCACCGTCGAGGCCGTGCCCGGCGTCATTAAGTCCTTAAGGAAGGAAGGATTCACCTTCGTCACCGTCTCCCAACTGATGGGCGAGATGCAGCCCGGTGAATCCTACTTCCGTAAAAGCGCGAAGAACTAGACGTAAGAGCCGTACGCCGGCAGATCCAACACCCCGTTGCCGGAGAGGCCGAAGACAATAACTTCGCCCTCGTCGGCGGTGCGCGCATAGGCGACCGCGCCCGCAACCGCGTGGGTGGATTCAGGTGCTGGAATGATTCCCTCGGCGCGCGCGAATAACACGCCCGCCTGGAACGCGTCATCCTGCTCCACCGCGATTGCGTCCATGAGACCGAGATTTACCGCGTGGGAAACCATGGGTGCCATGCCGTGATAGCGCAGGCCGCCGGCGTGGATTGCCGGAGGAACAAAATCTTTACCCAGCGTATGCATTTTCAACAATGGGGTCAGACCAGCCACATCGCCGTGGTCGTAGCGGTACTCGCCTTCGGTGAGTGAGGGGCAAGCCGCCGGTTCGCATGCAACGAAACGGGTCGTCGTCCCTTCGCGCAAATTCTGCCCCAGCGCTGGGAACGTCAGGCCAGCGAGGTTCGATCCGCCGCCCGCGCACCCGAAAATGATGTCGGCCTGCTTTTCGCCGGCCTCCTCCAATTGTGCCAGCATCTCTTGGCCAATGACGCTTTGATGGAGCATGACGTGGTTCAACACGCTGCCCAGGGAATAGTGGGCCTGCGGATCCTTCGCCGCCACCTCCACGGCCTCGGAAATGGCCATGCCCAAAGAACCCGTCGTGTCCGGG
>JAJYRW010000262.1 GCA_021793895.1 Actinomycetes bacterium | reverse complement strand
CCGTGGGCGTACTGGTTTCGGAATCGCTAGGGCTGGGTGACGAGCTGCTTGTGGACGACGATCCGGACCCGGACTTCGACGTCGCCGATGATGAGGGTTTCGAGGTTTTCGAATTCGAGGGATTCGATTTCGAGGACTTCGAAGATGACGGTTTGGGGCTCGGCTTTGATGTTTGGGTTGGTTTGGGCTTGGGTTTTGGTTTCGATGGCACCTTGGGTGCTACACCTGGTTTTGGATTCTTATCCATGCTGCTAGCAGTTGAATAAGAAAACCCATGCCATTCCCCGGCTTTGGCTTTAGCGCTGGTTACTCCTAAACCACTTTGCTCCCAGGTGCCATTGCTGGATATCCAATAGTTCCAAAAGCCGTCTTCCGGATAATCGTCGCATTTCTCATCGGCCGGGAACCCTTCTATTCGACAGATGAACGCCAAAGATCCATCCACACCTGTGAGCTTAAATCCGGCACTTTGAAAAGCGTTTAATCCCGAGCCGCCCTTCCAGTTTTCAACGCATCTGACACTCGGCGAGCGCCCATCTTGAAAATCAACTACGACGTTAAGTCCGGTGTTGTCGGCGCATTTACCGTTAGTGACCTTCGCCTGGGCGTCGGGAGCGAAAAAAACGAGTAGTGCGGTAAGGATGGCCGCCAGACCAATATTGGCAGCCATCCTGGCCGTAAGGCTCTTTTGCGTTAGCAAAATAGATCAGCCCGCATAGCTGGGTTGCTGTTTTTGAGGAACGGCCGGCAGTACCGAATCAGAATCACCGCCGCCTATATCTCCGGTCGAACCGCCATTGCTGGAATCGTCGTCACCTGACTCCTCGTCACTGTCCGGAGGAGTCGGAGAGGCAAATTCCGGCGTGGGCGCTTGCGGGGTTGCTTCAGCAGCCGTGAGCTCACTCATCCCCCGGTCAGCCATGCCAAGCGGAGCCTGAGCGGTGGCAAAACGTGCGGAATCCAAGATTGCCGCAGTTCCCTCTGCCAGCGCCGTTGAATGATCGGCGGAACTGTTTGGGATCAGACCTATATCGGCCCGCTGCAACGCATCGGATGCCGACACGTCATCGGCAGTAAGAACGGAATCATTCAAAAACGCCAGTGCCTGCTCATGTGCCGCGTCTTCACCGAAGAATCCAAGAGCCTGCGCGGCCCATGCAGTGCTGTTGACGCTGGTGTCGCCCCACGCCTCGATTGCCCCATCAGCGTTCAGGTTTTCCGTTAGCCAATCCAGCCCGGCTGCGATTGCCTGGTCATTATTAGCCAGAGCGCTCAGGTTTTCACCTGGATCCACGTTTAACGCCTGCACCGCGAGCCCGGTGGTGTCAGCATCGGCCACGTCACATGCGGAACTTTCACCAAATGGGACTCCGAAACCACCGAAGTTTGCGTTTTGCGTATCGGTGCACTGCTGGTCTGCTAACCATTCAAGAGCCTGGCTTGGCACACCGTTTGTGGTCCGCTCGAACGCGAGAATTGCATAGGACTGGCCAATGGGAGAAACGTTTTCACCAAACGCTCCCGCGTCGTCCATGGCCGTTTCGAGCTCATCCAGTAGATCCCGATCCGTGAAGAACGTGCGTGGATCTTTGCCGTAAACCAGGAGCGTGTAGGCGGCTTTTGCTACTTGAGATGAACCGTGATTCAAATATGACTCACCTTCGGAGGCAAACCGCTTAAGGGAGGCTTCAGCAGCATCTTTACCGGTTCCCAGCGCTGCTAATGCTTGCAGCGTATCGAGCGTTATGCCCCAATCCTGGCTGCCATAATTTTCCATCAGTCCGTCGGCGTCATTGAGTTCTTCTTGCAGCCAGTAGGCCGTAAGGAGCGCTGCTTCGTTGTCCGTTTGGTCGTATGGCGTGGGTTGGACAAGATCATTGTCGTCTTCCGACGGGATAGTTGGACGTTCATCAACCGAACCCTCGGCTGTAAGGTTGCCGAATGGCTGATTGCCGAATGCTGCTGGCGCATCGGTCATCGTCATATTTAATGAAAACTGGTCGGCCGGTTCTCCTGCAAGAAGCCCGTCGTATTCCGCTTCATCTTTAGCTATTTGACCGATACTTGCCGCTTCTAGATCAGTCCAGCCAATCTGAAGTGAATCTAAAAATTCCAACGCCTCATCTGCAATATCTTCCTCTCCGGCGGCGCGCAAAGCCTGCGCGGCGATTGCAGTTGAGTTTGCGTTGGCATTGTCATTGCCATCGGTGCTGAAGCCGCCGTTATCTTTCTTTTGCAAAAGCATGGCCGCAACAGCGTCTTCAATTACGGCATCGTCGGGTTCCATTCCGGCCGCAAGGAGCGTTGCGGTAACCCACCCTGTTATGTCGAGGTTTTGGCCTCCCCACCCGAATGATCCATTCTCCTCCTGTTCGCCGGCAAGGAGGTCAATTGCTTCATCGGACACGCCTGCATCGGTATATGCCAGACCGCGCACGACAAAAACAGCCGTGTTAGGAATCAGTCCAGTCGGATTTTCGATATATTCATTCAGCGGGACGCTCAGGTCGTTACCAGGATAAAAATCTTCCGGTGATTCCCCGTAAATGCCAAGTATTTGAGCTAGTTTTCCGACGTAAGCGGGCTTGTCACCCGCCGCGTCCAAACCGTCTGTTTCCGCCCATTCCAAAACGTCGTCGCGAACGGCTTCGGCATATCCGGCGCCGGCTACGGCTAGCGCCCGATCAAGCGTCCACCCCTCATCGTCGACTTTTTCCAATAACCAATACACAGCCCGCGCCGCATTATCTTCAAATCCGGCGACCGGGCCGGCAGGTGCCGTGGCCGCTGCGGTGAGAGACGCCGTCCTAAATGAACCGTCACTGACGGAAGTGGGAGCTGCCGCAGCAGCTAAGGGTGAAAGAGCGAGTGCGGTACCCGCGGCAAGAGCCGCTAGTTTTCCGCTAAACCGCCGCCGGGGATGATGCGGGAACATCGTTACCTTTCCCAAGCGAGGTAGCGATCTGACCCGGAAATACTGAACAACGCCCGACACAGGGGAAACGCAGAATCCGGGCTCCGACTGCAAAACCTCGACAGTGTCTATGGAGCCATTCTCGTGCCCAGGTGCTCCGGCTCACGGCCAAAAATAGGGCCGTCTACGGTTGCGGGTCAGCGCCGGATTTTGACCGGCTTCCCCCGGAAACGAGATATGAAATTTACTCCTCGAGATTAGCGCACCGGCGACGTAAATGGCAGGGCGACCGTCCTAACTACGGGCAGGAAGGAGCCCTAATTGGATGGGGCTCCTCCTTCGTCGGGGGCCGGCACCGAGGCGGGACTGGCTGCTTCCGCGCTGGTCCCGCGCCATTTCGCGATCCATCGCATCAGGTGG
>JAJYRW010000261.1 GCA_021793895.1 Actinomycetes bacterium | reverse complement strand
CAGATTGCTAGCTGCCGGACAATCAAAGGGGTCGCGCTCCCCCAATCCGACCCGATTGAGGTACTCCACAACTATTTTGAACGACTGCACCATCGTGGTCTCGGAGTAGCGAACACCTTTTTCGGCGCAAAATTTCTTTACCATCGGCGCGACCTCGCGCAGTGCAACTCGGGGCATGGCGGGGAATAAGTGGTGTTCGATCTGGTAGTTCAGGCCACCAAAAAGCAGATCCTTAAATGGGCTTCCGCTGATGTTTCGGGAGGTAAGTACCTGTCGCTGGAAGAAATCCACCTTTAGGTCTTTGGGCAAAATTTCCATGCCCTTGTGGTTTGGAGCGAAGGAGCATCCCATGTAAAAACCGAATACGGCAAGTTGGACCGCCAGAAAGCTAGCAGCAATGAGCGGAGATAAGAACCAAAACGCAACGAAGATGATTCCGCCTACGCGCAGGGTCAAGAGGCTGAGTTCCAGCCAGCGGTGCCGCGAGCCACCGGGCTGAAAAAGGGCGCGAAAGCTTTGGACGTGCAGGTTGATTCCTTCCAAGCACACCAGGGGGAAGAACAGGTAGCCCTGCCGCTTATACCACCACCGCATGAAGGCGTTTGCGCTTTCGGCCTTCTCGGGGGTGAAGGCGATGACGTCCATATCGATATCGGGGTCTTTGCCCTTAACGTTGGGGTTTGCATGGTGGCGCGAGTGCTTGTCTTGCCACCACCCGTAACTAAGGCCCACCAAGACGTTGGCCAGGATTAGGCTCGCCCACTCGTTTTTTCGCCCCGACTTGAAAATCTGCATGTGCGCCGCGTCGTGTCCTAAGAAGGCAATTTGGGTGAGCGTAATTGCCAGCAAGCCCGCGATAAGTAGTTGCCACCAACTGTCTGACACCAAGACGAAAGCGACGCCGAGGCCGGCAAGTATCGCTGCAATACCAAGGAATGCGGCCCAGTAGTAAAAGTACCGCCGGCGCATATATCCCTGCGCGGTAACTTTGCGGCGCAACTCGATGAAATCTTTTACAAAATTGTGCTGCTTAGTGTTCAGGCGCGGCGTTGCGTGGCTGAGAGCTGACATTCTTCTCCTGGTCGCGTTCGAAGGCCTTGTAAGACTTGCTCGCTCCCAAACAAGGCGCATGTGATGACGCGGTACCTGGAAGGCAAAACGTCTTGAACTTAGCGGGTCGCGGGAATTGAATTTTGCGGTGCGAACCAATCACTTTCACCAGTGTGCGTACCCACCGCTTTAACTGTAACCCTTAAGGCACAGCGGCTTTCCATTGATGCCCGTTGGCCTGTGTTTACGCAACCTGCCTGCTCGACGGGCACAACAAGCTGGTGCGTTCTAGGCTAGGGAACGACAATCGGAACACAGGAGGTTTTACCAAATGGCAACCAAACCCGACAGCACTCCTGAAGTGCGTGAGGCGTTGCAGTCCACGCTTGTGGACCTCATTGATCTATCCCTAGTGGCCAAGCAAGCTCATTGGAACCTCTACGGCCCGCACTTCCGCTCCGTGCACCTCCACCTCGACGACATCGTCGCGCTGGCCCGGAGCAGTTCCGACGACGTGGCCGAACGGCTGGTAGCCGTGGGAACCCCTGCCGATGGTCGCGCCGACGAGGTAACGAAGACCTCCAAGGTCCGCGGAATCGACGCCGGCCCCCAGGGCGATGACAAGGTCATTGCCTATATGGCTGAGGAGCTCCAGCAGGTATCGAACCGTATTCGCGAACAGCTCCCCGACATTGAAAAGCCCGACCCGCTGACCCATGACATGCTCGTAGGAATTGCCACCGAGGTGGAAAAGGAAGCGTGGATGTTCCGCGCGCAGCAGGACTAAAAAGGCTGACGCTTTAGTTTTCTCATTTAGGCCCGGTTCCGGGCAGCGTGTTCGGGACCGGGCTTTTTGCTGCCTAAAACGTTTATGCGAGTGATAAAAAGGCTTTCTCGAGCTGCGCCAGTCGCTCAGCGCGGTTTTCACCCGTATCGGATAAGCACTCTTGTAAGTTGCCTGCAATTAAAGTGAATCCGGCCCGATCCAGCGCTTTTGCCACGGCAGCTAACTGCGTGATTACGTCGTGACACTCCCGCTCTTCCTCGAGCATTCGGATCACTCCGGCCAGTTGCCCCTGCGCCCGCCGCAAACGGTTAACAACTGCGCGCTGCGCAGCGGCCCGCTCGGCCGCGCTCATCTGCATTTCCGCACGCGGACTGGCCGCAGCGTCGGCCGGCGCGGTATCAGCGGGCGCGGTGTCAACGGGCGCGGTGTGAGTGGGCGCGGCATCAGCGGACGCGGTGGGCTCCGAAGTGGCCTTCGAATTAGCGGCATCAGGTTTCAACATTTACATGCTCCTTAATCCCGTGCGCAGATCTTGACCGCGATTATACTCCCCCGGGTATGAAAATCTGGATTATGCGCTGCGCACGCGTCACATTAGACGCTAAAAAGAGCGTCTACGCGCGATCTAAGCGAGCTCACGCACCCAGCGCGGTACCACTTCGCTCGCGGGCCCCTCCATCACTTCGTCGAAGTGCGAGCTCATGCGGCTGGGGTGCAGGTTTAGTTCGACGGTTCGCGCCCCCACCTCGGACGCCAAAGCGACAAAACCCGCCGCCGGATACACCTCGCTGGAGGTTCCGATGGCGACAAACACATCTGCGGCAAGTAGCGCATCTTGGATTTCATTCATTCGGTACGGAATCTCACCGAACCAAACTATGTCGGGACGCAAACTTGGGACGGCACACCCCGGGCAGGCTGGATCGTTCGCCATGGGTGCATCCCAAGTGAACCGCTCATCACATGCCATGCACAGCGCGCTGCGCAGCTGTCCGTGCATGTGGATTACGTTTTTTGACCCAGCGCGTTCGTGCAGGTCATCCACATTTTGGGTAACAACCAGCACGTCGTCACCAAGGCGCTGTTCTAACTCGGCCAATGCCAGATGCGCAGCGTTCGGTTCCACCGTTGCCAAGTTCGCGCGTCGCTCGTCATAAAACCGCAGCACTAGATCGGGGTTGGCCAAGAAACCATCGGGCGTGGCGACCTCTTGAACGTTGTGCCCCTCCCACAGTCCATCCGCGTCTCGGAACGTTGCTACCCCTGACTCCGCTGAAATTCCGGCCCCGGTCAAAATAACTATGCGCATACCCATATTGTGCCCCGCGGGCTAGGGCGTGTCTCCCTAATATTCGCTGACCGCGCTGGAACGCTTGGGGCGTGTCACGAACTGAGTTGTTGACCGATGCCCAGTGGGAGTTGATCGAGCCGCTGCTGCCGTCCTCAGATGGGCGTCGGGGCCGGCCGTTTCGAGATCACCGTCAGGTGCTGGAAGGGATCATCTACCGTTACC
>JAJYRW010000260.1 GCA_021793895.1 Actinomycetes bacterium | reverse complement strand
TCGCCCACAACCGGCAGGCCGTGGCCGCGACAATCGGCTCTCCGCTCCTGGGCATGCACCAGGTGCACGGCAATACCGTCGCTGCGGTCGACCGCGCCGCCCTGGCAGGCAGCGCCCCGAGTGCAGATGCCCTGGTAACCCGGGACCCCGAAGTGGGGCTGACGGTCCTCGTTGCTGATTGCGTACCCGTATTGCTGGTGGAACCGCATGCACGAATCGTGGCCGCAATCCATGCCGGACGCCGCGGTGTTGTAGAGGGAATTGTGCCGGCGACAGTTGCCGAGATGGAAAAGTTGGGCGGCAGCGCCCGGGCAGTGCGAGCCGCTATCGGCCCGGCCATCTGCGGCGCCTGCTACGAAGTGCCCGCCGCCATGCGGGCAGAAGTGGCGCGCGAAGTACCCGGATGCGCGAGCGAAACCAGTTGGGGCACCCCGGCACTAGACCTGCCTCGGGGCGTTACCCAGCAGTTGCAGGCGACAGGCGTGCAGCAGGTGCATAATTTGGATGTCTGCACCTTCGAGGATCCGCAAACCTTTTCCTACCGCCGCAGCCCGAATACGGGTCGGTCCGCGGGCGTAATACGCTTAAAGTAATGAATCAACGCTATTTTGACCTTGAGCATCAGTGGGCGCAATTGCGGGAGCGGATCGCGGGGGCAGCCGCCCGTTCCGGCCGGACCGCCAGTGATTTAACCGCCATCGCGGTGACGAAAACTTTTCCCACCACCGACGTCGAACACCTCATCGCCCTGGGCTTTCGAAACTTCGGTGAAAACCGGGTATCCGAATTAAAAACCAAAGCGGCACACGATTACGCGCAGCCTGTCACCTGGCACATGGTGGGCCAATTGCAGACAAATAAGGTGAACCACGCGGTGCGCTCTTCTGACGTTATTCACTCTTGCGATCGCGAGCGCCTGGTGGATGCGCTCGAACGCGCGGCAGTAAACCAACAAAAGCAATTGGGCGTGTTAATCCAAGTGCGCCTCGATGCTGATCCCAACCGCGGGGGCGTTGCGCCCGCTGACGTGCTTGACCTGGCCGAGAAGGTTGCCGCCACGAGTTCGTTGACGCTGCGCGGAGTGATGGCAATGGCGCCGCGTGAAGGGGATCCAGCCAGGGCGTTTAACCGCCTGCAACAGATTTCTGAGCAGCTCTGCGCCGACCATCCGGGCGCCAATTGGATCTCCGCGGGGATGTCCGAAGACTTTGAAGACGCAATTGAGCACGGTGCGACACATTTACGTCTTGGGCGTGGCCTCCTCGGAACTCGGCCCTATGTGGGCTAGCGTTTTAAAGCACAAGGCGCACATAGAGTTTTCACTGCAGTGAGAAAAGGAGCAGAATATGGCTGGAGCACTGCGCAAGACGATGCTGTACCTCGGTTTGGCTGAGGATGATCAGCAAAGTGAAGAAGAGTACCGTGATTATGAATCGTATGAAGAGCCGGAGGCACCGGTGGAACGCGAACAAGAAGCACAGGTAACCCCGATCTCGCGCGCGCCTCAGCGCTCCCAGGCTCCCCGCGATAATGCGGCTGCTGACCTGCGCCGCATCACGACGGTGCATCCGCGCACCTACAACGACGCCAAAGTCATCGGCGAAGCTTTCCGAGCTGGAACGCCCGTCATCATGAATCTAAGCGATATGGATGATTCGGATGCGAAGCGCCTCGTTGACTTTGCGGCCGGTTTGGTCTTTGGTTTGCACGGTGCCATCGAACGAGTTACCAATAAGGTGTTCTTGCTCTCGCCCGCGCATGTTCAAGTGGCCAGTGAGGGTAAGGAAACTAACTCTCAGGTGGGTCTTTTTAACCAGAGTTAGCGATAAATAATTGTGCGTCTTATAGCTGAAGGACTGTACGCTCTTACCTGGCTGTTCCTTGTGCTGCTCCTTTTGCGTGTAGTGATCAGTTGGATTAGAGCCTTTAGTCGCACCTGGCGTCCGCGTGGACTGGTCCTGGTGCTGGCCGAGGGGATCTACACGATCACGGACCCGCCGGTGAAGTTAATCCGGAAGATAGTTCCGTCCATTCAGTTGGGCATGGTACGAATAGACCTGTCCGTTTTGATTTTGTCCATTGTGTGCCTTTTCGCTCTATCGCTAATTGGAGCACTGGCGAATTCATTGCAGTAGCAGGAAATTTGGTAGTCCTGATGCGCATGACGCTAAACTGCGGCTAGCGTGTCTTATTACAAATAAGGTTCTCACGGTACGGCGTGGGGACCAACCGTATTACTGAGGAGACAATCTCATGGCTCTGCTGACGGCCGAGGACGTATTAAATAAGAAGTTCCAGGCCACTCGGATGCGCGAGGGATATGACCAGGACGAGGTTGATGATTTCCTCGACGAGGTCGTGGAAACTTTTGCTAAATACGAGCAAGAGAACCACGAACTTAAGGCGCGCTTAGCGGCCGCCGAGCGCCGAGTTGCTGAATTAGAAAACGCCCCCGCTCCCGCCGCTGCCGCACCGGAGGTGGAAGGGACCCAGGCCCCGGCAGAGCCTGAATCGGTTCAGCCTGCAGTGCCCGCTCAGCCAGCAGTTCAGGCCGCCGCGCCGGCGCAAAAGCAGAGCGAACCTGAATCTGCCACGGGCATGCTCGCACTGGCCCAAAAACTGCACGATGACTATGTGCAGGCCGGTAACGAAGAACATGACCGCATCATCGGTGAAGCCAAGCGTGAGGCCGAGCAGCTTGTGAGCGAGGCCAAGCAGGAGCAGGAACGCACGCGCAACGAACTTGAGCGGGAACGTTCGATTCTCGAGCGCAAGATCGACGAACTGCGTGTCTTCGAGCGTGACTACCGCACGCGTATGCGCAGCTACCTCGAAAAACTGCTTTCTGAGGTCGATTCGAAGGGCACCGGAAACTCGGGCTCGATCAATCCGCTCGGCAACTAAGTAGCTGCAAGCTTCCAGTTTGTATTGTGACCCTGCCCGGGGCACAGTGCCCCGGGCGTGGGACACTTCAGCGTGATGAAAGATGCTGATTCGACGACTCCGGCTTCGCAAGAACCCGAGGACTTGGATGGGAAGGCACGAACCACTAGCGCGGTAACGAAGGCCCGGCTGCGTCCGGTTGTCTGGTTCGCGCTTATCGCCGCAATAACGGTGCTAGTGGACCAAATAACCAAGTTCATGGCAGAAAATTCTTTGGCTCGAGGCGAGCGCATCGAATTGCTGGGCGACCTGCTGGGTTTACGTCTTGTTTATAACCCGGGCGCGGCGTTTTCCTTTGGCACGGGAGCCACTTGGGTGCTTTCACTTTTGGCCACCGCGGTTGCGGTGGTCATTATTCGTATTGCGCCGCGCGTAACGTCTTGGGCGTGGATTTGGGCGCTTTCGCTC
>JAJYRW010000009.1 GCA_021793895.1 Actinomycetes bacterium | reverse complement strand
ATGGGACATCGACCAAGCCCTCACGGCGGCAACAGGAGGCACCAAATGAGCCCTTGGATCCAGCCCACCGCTGCTCGCCGGTTGGAAATACTGCAGCAAACTAAGTCGGTGGCGATTGTGGGAGCCTCAACAAACCCCGCGCGCGCCAGCTACTTCGTCGCCACGTATCTACTCTCGTCCTCCCCTTACCGCGTCTACCTGATAAATCCGCGCGCCACCGAAATTTTGGGGCAAGCGGTGTATCCGGACTTAGCGGCGCTGCCGGAGGTACCCGATCTGGTGGATGTTTTTCGACGCCACGATGACCTTCCACAGGTCGCCCAAGACGCGGCGAAGATTGGTGCACAAACGCTGTGGATTCAACTCGGTAGCTGGAATGACGAGGCCGCCCGGATCGGTACGCAAAGCGGGCTGAACGTGATTATGGATCGCTGTCTAAAGATCGAACACGCCCGCTTCCACGGCGGCTTAAATCTTGCCGGTTTCAACACCGGCGTGATCTCCTCACGACGCCAACTAACGTAGGCAGACGGCCCACAACGGCAGTTGGATCTCGTGAGGATGCGTCCAACTCGCAGTCGATTTATTCAAACGGGGGTCTGAATGAATCAAACTGCTCGACGGGGGTCGCAAGCAGTTGCTGCGAGTTGGACGCCCTTTAGGAATGTTTTACCGCGCGAAGATCGTTAGGCTAAGTACGGCCTACGCAATAAGCGGGTACCAAAAACTACAAGGAGACCCATGGCAAAGATCTACGACGACGTCACCCAGTTGGTTGGTCGCACCCCGCTGGTCCGTTTAAACCGGATCACCGAGGGCGCCCCGGGCACCGTCGCAGTCAAACTTGAGTACTACAACCCCGCCAAAAGCGTGAAAGATCGCATCGGCGTAGCCATCATTGACGCAGCAGTGGAGGCCGGTGATCTAAAACCGGGCGGCACGATCGTGGAAGCGACTTCTGGGAACACCGGCATTGCGCTGGCCATGGTGGCGGCGGCGCGCGGTTATAAGGCCGTATTCACGATGCCGGAATCCGCCTCCAAGGAGCGCCGCATTTTGCTGCGCGCCTACGGTGCCGAACTGGTTTTGACCCCAGCTGCGGGCGGAATGAAGGGCGCGGTAGAAAAGGCGGAAGAAATTGCGGCCGAGCGCGGTGGCGTGATCGCCCGCCAGTTCGCCAACAAAGCTAACCCACGCATTCATGCCAAGACCACGGCTGAAGAGATTTGGGCGGACACCGACGGCGAAGTTGACATCGTTGTGGCCGGAATTGGAACCGGTGGAACCATCACCGGCGTGGGCCGTGTTCTAAAAGAACGCAAGCCCGGCGTCCAAATTGTGGCCGTAGAACCTGCCGATTCTCCAATTTTGACCGGCGGTGAACCCGGGCCCCACAAAATTCAGGGCCTGGGCGCAAACTTCGTACCGGAAATTCTCGACACGGATATTTACGATGAGGTCTTCGATGCGCCCACTGACAAGTCCTTCGAGTTTGCTCGCCGCGCCGCGCGCGAGGAGGGTCTTTTGGTAGGCATTTCCTCCGGGGCGGCAATTTGGGCGGCAAATCAGCTGGCCCGGCGGGAAGAAAACGCGGGCAAGTTGATCGTCGCGGTTGTACCCTCATTCGGGGAGCGGTACCTGTCCACTGATCTTTTTGCAGATCTGGTTGACTAACTGCGGTGTTAATGACTCCTCATCGTTTGCGCACAGCGCGTCGAAGCTCCGGCCTCGGCGCGCTGTTGCGCGATGCCCGAAATAGGTTCCGAGATGACGTTAGGGCCGCGAAAGAACGCGACCCGGCCGTCCGATCGACCGCCGAGGTGGTTTTGGCCTACCCCGGTCTGCACGCCCTGTGGTTGCATCGCATGGCGCACCGGATGTGGCGCAAACCGGGCCTACGGCTAGCGGCTCGCGTATTTTCGCACCTAAACCGGGCACTTACTGGAATTGAAATTCACCCCGCTGCCCAGCTTGGTAAACGAGTTTTCATTGACCACGGAATGGGCGTGGTCATTGGGGAAACCGCCGAAGTTGGGGACGATGTTTTGCTTTACCACGCAGTGACGCTTGGGGGTCGTAGCATGTCGCGCGGCAAACGACACCCCACCGTTGGCAACGGCGTGGTGCTGGGCACCGGGGCGCGTGTCCTGGGGCCGGTAACTATCGGAGACGGCGCTCAGATTGGCGCCAATGCGGTGGTGGTTAAAGACGTCCCCGCCCACACGGTAGTCGTGGGCGTTCCCGGTCGCGTGCGTGAGCGTCCCGCGGAAAAATACGATGAATACGCTGATCCTGCCATCTATATTTAAGTGAGCGTGCGCCATGGTTTTCGTGATCGCTACTTTGCTGGGTATCGGTGCCTGGCTGATTGCGCTCCTGCTGCGCGCCGTTTTCACGTGGGCAGTTACGGCGCGCTATCAGCGTAAATACGGCACGCCCGAGCGGCTAGCGCAGGTTCGCGCCCCACTTGACGCAATTTTAAGTGGCGTAGTTGACGAACCGGTGCGCTTTGCCGCCCTGTGGTGGGTCATTGCGGTTAGCGCCTCGGGCGTCTTCACGCTCACCGCCACGACCGCGCCGGACGGAGCAGTTCTAGTTGGTCTGCTTTTTGCCACCGGTTGGGCCGGCGCGGAAATTGTTCACCTGGCCGTCGTTGTTGCTACCGCTACGCGCAGTTCTGATGAACACATGCGTCAGCAGTTCAAAGCCTCCGGGCTTACTGACCCCAAAACGGTTGCGCTGCGCGTGGGCGCGGCGCTGCTGCGCAACTTTGGATTGACGCTGATCTTGGTCGTAATGCCCATTTTGGTTCTCGTGACTTTGACCGCGCGCGCTGCTGTAGCGCTGCTTGCGGTTCGCCGCATGGTCAACGCGGTGGAGGAACAGCCCCAAAACACGCTGCTCACATCCGGGTTCCTTGCCGGAGCGATTTTTGCGGTGGCTGGCGGAGTTTTGGTGCTCGTGAGCTAGCCCCCTGGTCGGCTGCGGCTGCCCGCAGTTAGCCCGCTGGCACCAGCGCGCGGTCATCAGCGCGCGTGGTCTACTTCGCCTCGTATTCAGCCATGAGCCGGATGCGACGCGCGTGGCGTTCGGCTTCACTAAACGGCTCAGCAATGAAGGTTTCAATCAGTTCGAGCATGGTGGCCTCATCGTGCTGGCGCGCCCCAATGGAAACAACATTTGCATCATTGTGCTGGCGCGCGAGTTTGGCTGTTTCCGTGTTCCACACCAGGGCAGCGCGCACACCCGCCACCTTATTTGCCGCTATTTGCTCCCCATTGCCCGAGCCGCCAATAACTACACCCAAAGTGCCCTCTTCGGCAACCACCGCCTCGCCGACCGCGAAGCAAAACGGCGGATAGTCATCTTCCGCGTCGTATTCATGAGCGCCGTGGTCGACAACGTCGTGCCCGGAGGCTTTCAGTTGGTCGACAATCCGGTTCTTAATTTCAAATCCGGCGTGATCGGTTCCAATATGAATGCGCATAACTTGGCATTCTGCCAGGCTCGAACTTTCATCTGGAACACGACTGGGCGCTACCGGCATGTGGCGGTAGCGCCCAGTGCATCAGTGCTGACATTTCGAAGGTGCGAACATCTTCAGCAGGCTAAAGGCGCGCTCCAGTGCCGCGTTTCGACTTAAGAAAAGTCTGGGTCTGCCTGGCGCGTGCGCTTCAATTCATAAAAGCCCGGCGTCTGGCCAACCAACAGGCAACCGTCCCAAAGTTTTCCAGCGTCCTCACCCTTTGGTGCCGGGGTGACGACCGGACCGAAGAACGCCGTGCCTTCAAAAGCCACAATGGGCGTACCGACGTCCTCCCCCACGAGGTTGATACCGCGGCTGTGGCTTGCGCGCAATTGCGGATCAAACTCATCGGAGTCGTAGTACTTCATCAAATCCGTAGGCAGGCCCACCTCTTCAAGTGCCTCTTTTACGATTTCATCATGCGGCTCACTCTTGCGCCGGCCCTGTGGGTGGTACCGCGTACCGATCGCATCGTAGAGCTGCTTCACATACTGGCGTCCGTGGAGCTCTTGGGCGGCGATGATCACGCGCACCGGGCCCCAGGCCTTGTCCATCGAGGCACGATAATCGGCTGGCAGATCGCGCCCCTCATTAAGGACGGCCAGGGACATCACGTGCCATTCCACGTTGATATCGCGGACCTTAGTGACCTCTTCCATCCAGCGAGAGGTCATCCAGGCCCACGGGCATTGCGGGTCAAACCAAAATTCTGCAGTCGGTTTTGTCATGGCGTCATAATCTCAGACTTCCCCGTTAGAGGGAAAGGCGCCCGTTTTCCAGCGTGCCTAGCCCCTCGCGTCCGTGTCTAGAGCCGGCGCAGTAGGGAGCGCAGCGCGGGCATTTCCGACAGTTCGTCCACCACTACGACCGCCCCAAAAGCATCGCGCAGGGGCCATAATTTCTCGTTATCGCTGCCGGGCCATTCTCGCTGGCCCACCACGTCACGCAGGCGCAGTGTTGTGAACCGAGGAGGCTGGCGTACCGCCCAAGCATGCAACGCCTCAATCAGCGAGCGCTGCGAGAATTCTGCCTCCAATAGGCCGGCGTCAGCTAAAACCTGCACCAGATTGTCATGCGCATTCGCGGCATCGCGCCGCAGTTCTTCCTGCTCATGATCACTGAAGTCCTCGGTTAAGGCTTCGAGAAAGTCCTCCGTCAAGTAGGCCGCCAACGGCATATCCAGCGGAGTGGCAATCTCTAGCAGCTCTTGCGGCGCAAAGCTTTCCGTATTGAGTGCGCGCTGGCCCTGGTCCTCACGCCACAGCTGCGTTGTGGTTGGAAGGTTAAGTTGCCGGGCTGCGGCTGCTTCCTGTTCATTTTGGACGTCGAGGATCACCCCGGTCTTGGTGCGTTCGGCTTCAATCGCGGTTACGGAAAGGAGCGCGGGCAAATCTTGGATCGGGGCCTGAACCTGCGCCACGACTGCCCCCGCGCCGGTGGCAACACTTCGAAACCAATCCGCCTGTTGTGTTAGGTCTGAATCGGTGGCGTCCCGGCTTTCATGTCGGATCAGGCCAATGCGGGCTCCGGCCGCGCGCATGCGTTGATGGGCCCGTTCGAGTTGCTGGGCGATGTACCACTGCCGTCGTTTTTGCTGTTCAATCTGATTGGCGAGTTCATCCCCAGCGCGTCGAGCACCAAAAGCCTCCGGCGTCTGAGCGTCTTCGGGCCAATCCGTGTCGGTTTGATGACAATTTTCGGCAATCGCCGCCCACAGGGCGAAATCTGCCAGCCGGCGTCCTTCGCGCGCAACAAAGGCGTCGAATTCGGCTTGGCGCGCGGGTGAAAGTGCAACGGAATCAATGAGTTGCAGCGCCGCGGTTTTGGCTCGCGCAATTGTGGGGGTATCAATGGCGTCCGCGCTGGCGTTAATTTTGTGGAACTCTTCGGCTTCCCATTCAATTAGCGCGCGATCAGGCGCCGTAAGGTAAGCCAGTTCGGGGATTTCTTCAATGCGAAGCAGCACGGCCGGCAAGTATCGGTTGCGCACTTCTTGTGCTAAGAAATCCGCCGGTGCAAGGCCTTCGCCGGGAAAGCGCAAGTGCGACAGTGCTTGGGGGCGCACGTAGGCATAGTCACTGCCCCAGCCGGCGGATAAAACAGCGAGTTCGCCTAAGTCTGCCAGGTCGCCGATTCCCCAAGAGCGCTTGGAGCGAACGGTGGCGAGATCCAGCGCAAGGCCCCAGCCTTTAAAATCCCCATAAATTGCTTGTGGGGTGATCAACACGAGGCCGTTAGCGGCGCGGTTATCACTGATGAGTTCGAGCCGGTAATAACCCGACTCCAGATGGTCGGGAATTTCAAAGGTGGCGCGGCCAATGAGTGCGCCGTCTAATTCCTGCGGTTCATGCCACACATCAAGTTGACGCAGCCCAATTGCTGAGTCGGCGTCGCATTGCGCGGCTTCGACGTGTGGGGCACGAATGGCGGTTAGCTTTACTACCACCTCGTCACCGTGGGGAATGTGTACCGCTATTTGCTGGCTAGTGCCGGATGGGACGACTGTGCAAGGTGGTACGGTCTCGCGCCACGCTTCTAGTTCGGGTTCCACGTGGCGCTGCTCCCCGCTGGTCATCCACAACCTCACTTCGCCTCTTCATTTGCTCTTTGCAGCCATTTTGCCAGACGAATGCCGCATTGCGTGGGCAAAACTCTCTTTGAGCGCGTTGGCAGGTTAACCTGGCTGCTGTGAATATCGCGGAATCAACCACCGAGACAGTGACCGAAGCCGGCGGGGACTTTCTGGAGTTCTTGTTGGGCGCTCCCCTGCGCATCGCCTGCATTATTCTGGGCGGTTTTCTCGTCGTGGGCCTGCTGCGCATAGTGATTAATCGCGTGGAGGAGCGGGTGGCTACTGGGGAAAGTCGCGGCCGCAAACGCCGCCTTTCCCGATTGGCGCCAACGGAGCTTTCCAAGGCTTTGCGAGCGTCTAATCCTGCGGCAGTTCAGCGTCGCGCCCAGCGCGCCCGCACGCTGGGTTCCGTTATGCGCTCAACCTCTGCGCTTTTGATTTCTACCGTTGTCATCCTGATGGTCTTAGCGGAACTGGGCGTGTCAGTGGCGCCCTTGCTGGCATCTGCGGGAATTGTTGGTGTGGCACTCGGTTTTGGCGCCCAGGCGCTGGTGAAAGACTTCTTATCCGGAATCTTCATGATGGCCGAGGACCAGTACGGGGTGGGAGACGTTGTTGACCTGGGCGAAGTCTCGGGATCAGTAGAGGCAGTGGGGCTGCGGGTGACGCGGATCCGCGAATATAACGGCACGCTGTGGTACGTACGAAACGGTGAGGTACTGCGGGTGGGCAATATGACGCAGATGTGGGCACGTGTGATGTGCGATATCAAAATTGACTACCACGCCGACCTGGAGAAGGCCGAGGATGTCCTGTTAGAAGTTGGGACTACCCTGGCCGCCGAAGATGATTGGAGCGCAGAGATCCTTGAAGCTCCCGAGATAACCGGGGTGGAGGATTTGGATGCTGAAGGCGCGCTCATCCGGCTCATTGCGAAGACCACGCCGGGTATGCAGTGGGCCGTGGGGCGCGAGCTGCGCCGCCGCGCGAAAATCGCGTTCGATACTAATGGGATCGCGCTGGCAAAGACCCAGCTTCGGGTCGAATCCCAAGGCCAAGGCGATTAATTTGGTGCTAGCAGCAATGCTGATGCTCTTGCTGTCTCTTAGAAATTAGGGAACAAGGAGCCTAAGACTCGAGCTGGAATAGCGGAGCGCCCGCGTCAATCATTGCTCCAATTTCGGCTACGCTTTCGACTTCTTCTGCAAATGCTTCCAGTGCAATCACCGGACAGATCGCGTGCCGGCCAGATGCCTCCACGTCGTTTGGGTCCCATGAGACCAGGACCTGGCCGGCGACGACCTCATCGCCCTGATTGACGTGCAGGGCAAAACCGTCGCCCTGGAGTTGGACGGTATCGAGACCCAGATGCACTAGCACCGCTCGCTGCCCATGGTCAGGATCATTACTGGTGATGACGAAGGCGTGCGCGTGGACGGAAGTCACCGTACCCGCGATGGGCGCTACTGCATCAATTTCTCCATCAGTGGGTCCTGCGGGTGGGTCCACGGCAACTCCGGGGCCCACCATGCCATCAGAAAAGATGGGATCAGGTACCTCATCGAGTGCAACAACCACGCCGGGCACCGGCGCGAGAACTGTCAGGGTCAACGCAGGTCCTGCATCGCGGCAGCCAAATCATCGGCCTCGGGGCCGACAACTACTTGGACGATGCGGCCAGAATGCACGACACCAAAGGCGCCCTTTGCCTTTAATTCGTCATCGTTAACGTGGGCGGGATCTGCCACCTGGACGCGCAGGCGCGTGATGCATGGTTCAAGATCGACAATGTTCTGGGCGCCTCCAAGAGCAGAAATGAAATCCTGTGCTTTGCTCATTGCCTCTCCTAAATCTATGCCTGCTGTCTTAGTTAAAATCCTAGCCTGGATTAGCGATTGGTAAGAAAATCTGCCAGCGCACTAATTGCTTCGTCCGCGTCATTGCCATCAGAGCTTAAAATTACCTCATCGCCCTCGGAAATTCCCAGATTCATGACCGCCAAGATGGAAGTGGTTTCCACCCGGTCAGAGTTGTTTGCGCTAATAAAAACGATAGCCGGTTGATCGGCTGCTAGTTGCACAAATTCCGCGGCGGACCGTGCGTGGAGCCCATCAGCTACCGAAACGATAACTCGCTGCTCCATCCCACCAACCTTTCATTCCAACCGGGGCCTGGCAGACATCGTATGCCCCAACCCTCATTTTCCCAGAATCTGCTATGCGACACTAGCAACTGTGACAACTGCTAATTCCGCCCCCGGATCCTCCAAAGCCGCCCGACCTGACTCTTTCTTCGAGGCGATCGGCGGGCATGCTGCCTTTGAAAAACTCGTGCGCATTTTCTACGAGGGTGTTGCACATGACCCGGTGATGCGGGAAATGTACCCCGAAGAAGACCTGGGCCCCGCAGCCGAGCGGCTGCAATTATTTTTAGAGCAGTACTGGGGCGGTCCCACCACCTATTCCGAAACCCGCGGGCACCCGCGGTTGCGGATGCGGCACCAGCCCTACACCATCAATACCGATGCGCGAGATCGGTGGTTAAAACACATGCGGGCCGGTGTGCAGGCGCTTAAGTTATCGCCGGTCCATGAAGCGCAGCTTTGGGATTATTTGGAACGTGCCGCCCACTCACTTGTCAACGCACCGGATTAAGAGTCAGCGGCCATCCGAGCCACTACGTGTCCGGCCCGCGTACTGAGGCGAAACCAGGTGCCAGAGCGATAAACCGCAACTTCATCATCGGGGTGAATGAACCCCAAAACATCGAGCCCAAATGCGGCACCCGTGGGCACACCGGGGAGCATCGGCGTGAACCAAATTCGGTTACGCAGCGCGGTAACCATGGGCATTCCTGGGACCTGCGGAGTGCTTTCGGCCAGTTCATCAGCGCCCGCCCGCGCCGCCGCAATCACTTCTTCCGCATCAATCTTGCCCACCGGTTCCCAGTTCGAAGTCGGCGGAAGATCCCGTGCCCAATTGGCAGCGGCAATCACGGGAGGAATTCCCAACTCGGAGTGCAGCAGGTTCACTTCACGCGCAAGCCGATCTGCGACTCCGGCTAGATAGACGGTCGCTTCAACTTCGCCTGGATGAGTTAGCTCAAAGGTGCGCATTCCTAACACGGTGCCAGCCACGCCGTCCAAAATTGCGACCCACGCAGCCAAAATGGCGCGGGATTTGGGGGCGCTGAGATGTACCGCTCCCCCGCCGTCGACGCGCCGGGCCCGCCCGATGAAAGTTTTTAAATCTTGCCAAACATTGGGCCCGGCCAGGTGCAGAGATTGGCTGGGTTGGCCGGATTCGAAAGGAGTCATGGGGGTGGAAAGCACGCCTCCATGTTGCCCTGTGACCGGGGCGAGGGGGTAGGGCCGGCCGGGTTATCTGGTCAAATAGGACTTGTGACTAGGACTTATGCTGCCGTTGATCGGTTGTTGGCCGCGCTTAGTTTGACGCCCGTTTCGGGGCAAGAAAACGTCTTTAGCGGCGCGAATCTTCCCCATCCATCGGGTCGAATCTTTGGCGGGCACACGCTAGCGCAGGCGCTTTTGGCTGCGGGTAAAACCGTGCCCGAGGGCCGGCTGCCCCACTCAATGCACGGCTATTTTTTGCGACCTGGCGAAGTAGATACGCCCTCCCGGCTCGCGGTGGAGCGACTGCGCGATGGGCGCTCGTTTTCGGCGCGCCGGACACACGCCTTGCAATATGACAGACCAATTTTGTCGATGATCGCTTCTTTTCAAGAACAGCAGGAGGGCTTTAGTCACGAATTAGCCATGCCCGATGTTCCGGGGCCCGAAGAGGCGCAGAGCGTAATTGACCTGCTGGGCCCCATTGATCATCCGGCGGCTCAGTATTGGGTGCGTGAGGTTCCCTTTGAGGTCCGTCACATTTCGCCGCCGCTGTGGCTAGAGCCGGATCCGCAAGCTGCTGAGGCGCAGTCTTTGTGGATGCGCTGCCGAGCAGACCTGCCCGATGACAAACTGCTGCACGCTGCGCTGTTGGCCTACTCCTGCGACCACGTCATGTTGGAGCCAATTTTGCGCCGACACTCGCTGAGTTGGACCTCACCCGGGACGTCAATTGCGAGTTTGGACCACGCCATGTGGTGGCATCGCCCCGCCCGGGTGGATCAGTGGTTGCTGTATTTACAGGATTCACCTTCGGCCGGGGGTGGTCGCGGCTTAGGTACGGCGAAGGTCTTCACCCAAGACGGAGACCTGGTGGCGACCATTGCGCAAGAAGGCATGGTGCGGGCGCGGTAGGAGTGCGCGAGCAGTAGGAAGGCGCGTGCGCGGCGGAATGGGCGCGAGCAGTAGGAGCGCGCGTGCGCGGCTAGTTCTGAACCTAGCGGCGGCGGAACTTCGGAGCGGGCCCCAGAAGTGGTTCCCACACTGCTCGCTCTTCAGCCGTAATGCGCCGCGGTTTTTGCGTCCGCGCGTCGGCCATGACAATTGTGGTTAGGGCGTGGGCATATTTTTCAGTTCCCGCGTGATTGCCCACCTCATAGCACAGATCGAGGCTCGCCCCACCCAGGTGGCTAATCCACATGCTGATTTGCACGGGTTGGCGCTGATAGGGAATTTGCCGTAAATACTCAATTTCAAGGCGCGCAATCAGGGTGGCGGTTTCGGAGCCGGGTGTCGCGTCCAAAATTGCCGTTGCCGGTCGGTCCGGATCGGAGGAAGCCCAGAAGGCATGGATCCGGGCTTCCTCCAAGATGCGCAGGAGTTCCGCATTGTTCACGTGGCTGTATGCGTCGATGTCCGACCAGCGCAGCGTGATGGGAACCGTGAGTTTTTCGGTCATTAGCTGCGGGTTAGTTTGCGGTAAGTGACACGGTGGGGCCGGGCCGCCTCCGGTCCGAGGCGTTCGACTTTATTTTCCTCATAGGCAGCGAAGTTACCCTCAAACCAGTACCACTGGGCCGGGTCCTCCTCAGTTCCTTCCCACGCCAGGATGTGGGTTGCGACGCGGTCGAGGAACCACCGGTCGTGCGAGGTAACTACCGCGCAACCCGGGAATTCCAGCAGGGCGTTTTCAAGCGAGCCCAGGGTTTCGACGTCGAGGTCGTTTGTCGGCTCATCCAGCAGGAGTAAGTTTCCCCCCTGCTTGAGGGTTAGCGCGAGGTTCAAGCGGTTGCGCTCCCCACCGGAAAGCACGCCGGCCGGCTTTTGTTGATCGTGGCCCTTGAAGCCGAAAGCGCTGACATATGCGCGCGAGGGCATCTCCACGTTGCCAACGTGAATGTAGTCGAGCCCGTCGGATACCACCTGCCACACCGACTCTTCTGGGTCAATGCCGGCTCGGGTCTGGTCGACGTAGGAAATCTTTACGGTTTCGCCGATTTTGAGATCGCCCTCATCGAGGGACTCTAGCCCCACCATGGTCTTAAACAGCGTGGTCTTTCCGACACCGTTAGGGCCGATGATGCCCACGATGCCGTTGGGCGGCAGCGTGAAAGAGAGGCCGTCAATGAGGACGCGATCCCCAAAGCCCTTCTTAATGTCACTGGCCTCGATTACTACCGAGCCCAGGCGCGGGCCGGGCGGGATTTGAATCTCATCGAAGTCGAGCTTGCGAGTGCGCTCAGCCTCGGCGGCCATTTCTTCATACCGTTCGAGTCGGGCCCTTGACTTACTCTGCCGGCCCTTGGCGCTCGAGCGCACCCACTCCAACTCATCGGCCAGTCGCTTAGCGAGTTTGGCGTCTTTTTTGCCCTGGATTTGCAGGCGTTCCTGCTTTTTCTCCAGGTAGGTGGAGTAGTTGCCCTCATAGGCGTGGAGTCGGCCGCGGTCCACCTCGCCGATCCATTCCGCGACGTGATCTAAGAAGTAGCGGTCGTGTGTTACGGCGATAACGGCGCCGGGATACTTGCCCAGGTGCTGTTCCAGCCAGAGGACGGATTCGGCGTCCAGGTGGTTAGTGGGCTCGTCAAGCAAGAGCAAGTCTGGCTGCTCTAATAGGAGCTTGCATAGCGCTACGCGGCGGCGCTCTCCCCCGGATAAGACTTTGACATCCATATCTGAGGGTGGGCAGCGCAGTGCGTCCATTGCCTGTTGCAGTTGCGCGTCAAGGTCCCAAGCATCAGCGGCATCTATTGCCTCTTGTAGTTGCCCCATCTCTTCCATGAGGGCATCAAAGTCGGCATCGGGCTCGGCCATGAGGCCAGAGATTTCGTTGAAGCGGTCGACTTTGGCCTTGATGTCGGCCACGCCCTCTTCCACGTTGCCCAAAACCGTCTTGTCTTCATTTAGGGGCGGTTCTTGTTCCAGAATTCCGACGCTATAGCCCGGACTTAAGCGCGCTTCACCGTTTGAGGCCTCGTCAAGGCCCGCCATGATCTTCAAAATCGTGGACTTTCCCGCCCCATTTGGGCCCACCAAGCCAATCTTGGCACCGGGATAAAAACTCATGGTGACGTCATCAAGGATCACCTTGTCGCCGTGCGCCTTGCGCGCTTTGTACATGGTGTAGATGAACTCAGCCAACATTCCTCGTCTCAGGTTGGGGTGCGAATCACTTCGTTAAAACTTATACCGCAAAACTTATACCGCACCACACGGATTGATGGCCGCTACGCGGACGTAGCGGCCAGGCATGTCGAGAAATAAGCCTAAGGCCTGCCGTCCAACACTACATTCCCGGCGTAGCATGACCGCGAACCGTTAAGCGCAGCGCAGTTATCCCTTAAGCCCGGTTTGGGCCAGCCCCTGGATGAACTGCCTTTGAGCCAACACGAAGATAACAAGTATCGGAATTACCGTCATAGAGCCCGCAGCCAGTTGAATATTCCACATCTCGCCGCCATAAGCGTCGGTGAATCTGGTTAATGCCTGTGGCACGGTGAACATTTCTGGCGACTGTAAAAACACTGTCGGTTCCAAATACAGATTCCACACATGCTGAAACGTGAAAATGGCCACAGCGGCCAATGCACTCCGGGAAAGCGGCATGGCTATCAGAAACCATGTTCGCCAGCGGCCGAGGCCATCAAGACGTGCCGCTTCCTCTAATTCTATCGGCAGGGTAATGAAGAATTGTCGCATGATGAAGGTTGCTAACACACTTGGCGCTCCGAACGTAGTTGCTAGTATTAACGGCCAATGCGTATCAATCATTCCCCATTCATTAAACATCTTGAACAATGGAATGATTGTGACTTCGCTCGGTATCAATAAGCCGATAAGAACAACCAAAAATAAGAAGTTTTGACCTTTAAAGCGTATGCGCGCAAACGCATATCCGGCCAATGATGAAAAGATCATCGTACCGAGCGTGACAAGCGCAGCGATGTAGACACTGTTAAAGTATTGCCTTGCGAATGGCTGCACTATAAACGCTTCACGATATGCATCCAATGTGGGCTCAGAGGGCCATAAGGTCGGTGGGTATGCAAAGATTTCGCTTAGCGGCTTCAATGATGACGTAATCATCCACCAGGTCGGCATCACAAAAGGAAGAGCCAATACTGACAAGGAAACGTAAAACGCAATCCGAGGCCAGATGGGGCGACGCGTTTTCGTTTCACCCTTCACCGACCTTGTTTTGCCGGCCTCGGGTGGACCAGCGGGCGCATCAACATCTAAATCAATTGGGACCGCCAAATCACTATTGCTCATAATGCACCCATCGCTTACGCATCTGCCACTGAACTACCGTAAGAACCAAAACAATTAGAAAGAGTATTATCGCTAAAAGGGAGCCGTAGCCTAGTTGGTGGAAATCGAACGATTGCTGAACTATGTAATAGACCAGCACCGTCGTCGACATGCCGGGGCCGCCCTGTGTTAAGACGGCAACTTGTGCATAAACTTGCAAAGATCCAACAATGGTGATGATCGAGGTTAAAAGAATCATCGGCGATATAAGCGGCACGGTCATTTTACTGAAGATCTTGCGCCGATTCGCTCCATCTAGCGCTGCTGCTTCGTACAGTTCCGTCGGCACACCCTGCAGTGCCGAGAGGAACAAAACCATATTTAGCCCAACGTTCTTAAACACCTGAACGACGATCACCGATATCATCGCTCCCCAACCTTCTCGTAGCCAGTTTGGGCCGTCTATGCCCATCATGCTCAAAAGGGCATTAATACCTCCATTATCTTGGAGTAAGAAGCCCCAAACGATCGTCCAGGCTACTAGCGAAATTACAACTGGGGAGAAGAAGACTGTACGGAAGAACGCCGTTCCACGTATTTTGCGGTTCAGCATTACTGCGAGGAATAACGCCAACGACAAGTTGAAGATAACTAGGCCGAGTGAAAAGACTCCTGTATTTCGCAGCACGGTATTCATGTCGGGGTCGTTCAGGAACTTTTTGAAGTTGTCTATCCCGACGAAGCTGAAGTCATTAGCTAATACGTTCCACTCATGGAACGAGTAATAAAAAATTAGACCTAGAGGAACCAACACAAAAAGTGCTATTCCCAGTACCTGGGGGGCTATGAATACATAGCCGGTAAGCGCGTCCCGCGTCTGATACGTAAAACGCTTTTTCTTAGGAAGGGTGTCCCCCACCCGCCGCGAGCGGTTGGGGGACAGGTTCGTACTCACGATTCTGCATCCTTCAAATATGTTTCGATAGATGCACAGGTAGCGCCTAATATTTCTTCAATGTCGGCGTTGTTTTTCCATAGGTCATCAAGGGACGCGCGGACCTTCTGACTTATTTCTTGATTATTCGAGTGCCCCGGACGCACCTCGCCGGTTTCGATTCCCGGGACAACCACCGACTCGATCTGCTCCGGGCTCAATCGGGGATTAGATTCCGACAGTACTTCTGCAGTCAGAAGTGATTCACGCGGCGGCGGGAAGAATTCTGCTAGTTCTTCCGCATTCTCGGGATTGGTGAAGAAGGCGAGGAATTCGGCGGCCGCGTCCTCGTTCTTGCTTGCCGTCAAAACGCCCAGGCCGGCCTGTCCGGTAACCGAATATTCACCTTCGGGGCCATGTGGAAGAGATAGCAGTTCCCAGTTGAAGCCGTCTTCAGGAAGCTCCGATGCGCGAGAAATTTGGGTCACCGTAAATGCGGCATCGCCCGCGAAAAAGTCAGCAGTCGTGCCCGGCCCTGGCATCGAATTGCTTTCGAAGGCAGCATCGTGCAAGAACTCGAAGGCAGAAACCATTTCTGGACTGTCAAAAGTACAAGTGGTTCCAGCTTCATCCCACGGGCTGGCACCCCATCCGTTCCAAACCGTGCTTAGATAAACCCAATCCAAGTACTCGAAGTCTCTGATGATGAACCCGTTTTTTCCGGTTTCTTCCTTAACCTTCGATCCGGCTGCACTAACCTTTTCCCAAGTCCAATCGCCACTGGAAACCATTTCTTCGGAATTGGGCAAACCGCTTTCCTCGAGCAGGTCTTCATTAACGAACGTCACAAACGGCGAGGTACTGAACGGATATGCCAGTATCTCTGTGTCGTCTTTCCACAACTCCAATGCTTTCTCATTCAAGTCGTGGAATTCATAACCATCCGTGGACTCGAGAACATCATTGAGCGGAACCAGCGCACCGCTTTGCACGAAATCCGGGGCTGTGTCATCGAATATCCACGCTAAATCCGGCGGGCTGCCACCTGCGATCTGCGTCGTCAATGTCGACGTGTAGTCGTCGAACGGAAGGGGGTCAAACTTTATCGAACTAATTTCCGGATGCGTTTCCATATAGGCATCAGCGATTCCCTGGAACAAATCCAAGTGTGCATCCGCGGATGTCCAGACGGTCATACGCAGGTCAATCGAATCAGCTTCCGGCTCATCCGAAGAACCCGAACCAGAAGCACAGCTGGCCGCCAAGAGCGTCGTGCCCACCAAGACGCCAGCCGATTTCAACTTCTTTGTTGATTTCATTTTTTTCCTTTCTAGTAACCTTTAACCTCTGGCCAGTGCAGCTCCACGCCGGACTTAATTAGTGTTTGTTGGTATTGCCGCAACGAGGCCTTGTTTTCATAGACGTCATGGGGTGACAGATCGTTGTCCAAGCAATAGTGGGCAAGCATTCCTGCGCTCTCACCGATATTCCACTCAGTGGGATGCAGGCGAAATGCACCGTTAGTTATATGCGTTGAGCCAATATTTTTTCCGGCCGCTAGGAGGTTGCTAATTCTTTGCGGTATCAACAGTCCCAGCGGGATCTCAAAGGGCCTGCTTGGAACATCGAGATAGTTATCGCCACCGGTGGATGGATGCAGGTCGATCCGGTACATGCCCACACCAACGGAATCGCTCACCACATAAGGAGCGGCATCGCCGGCGAGCGAGATAGACAGATCGTTCTCGGTCACTGTCGCAACGGTTTTAAGGCGACGTGATTCCCGTATATAAGGTGCCATTGCTAAGCCATCCGGTCCCTGAGTGATATCACTGCGCAATCGCAAGCCGGGGAAACCTTGCCCTCCATCGGGTCGGGGAGCTTCAGTTTGCAACCAATAAAGCATTGACAAAGACTGCCGCCGCGCAGCGCGCTCATGCTGCTGACGCTCCGCTTGCTCACAGCCGACTAGCGGCCCATCCAAATAATCGATCATGGGCCAGTTCACCAGCACGATGTCGCTTTGATAGGTGCCTGGTAGAAAATTGCTTCGATCAATAATTCTGCGGAATTTCCACAGTTCACGATCCCCGGGATCCTTAGCCTGGTCCGCATCACGCAACACATCGTCTGCTGGATTAGGTGTAAACGTCCGCGTGAGAGTTTCGAGAGTGCGGGGATCTGGACCGGTAAGCGACAGCATGGGCGCACCCCAATAATTGGGCTGCTTTGTACGCCAATATGAATAGTCTTCGGGTTCGGGAATAACGAAGTTTTCGCCCTCGATGTGATCGATTGCAAAACACCAGCTAAAAGCTTGCTGGTTGTTTGGTTGCGCTTCTAATGGAGCACTCGGCTCGCCCGTATCGCTTTGAGCCTCGAAACCAGTGACGTACTCGGCTTCAACGATCGGCAAGACATCACCGAGTTCCGTAGCATCCAACACGTATTCTGACCTGATAACGAAGGTCTCGCCACTAATCTTTGACTTAACTGTGACAGAGGCGATTCGGTCGCCATCCATCGTGGCAGCTACCGGGACACTTGGCTTAAGCACTAACAGGCGGCCGCTCGATTCATAGGGCGCGAGCATCGACTCGATAGTTGCGGCGGCAACCTTGGGCTCAACGCAGATTTTACTAACTAGGCCGTTTCCGGGATTCAAATAGGGATCGGCCTGGGCCGCAAGCGTTAACGGATAATTGTTCTTGTAATAAAGACGCAAACTATCGCGTAATCGTCGATAGCGATTGGTGCATCCAAAATGTTCAATCCAGGAGTGCTCATCGAGCGGTACAGCTTGACTCGTTAATTGCCCACCTAGCCACTCGTATTCTTCGGTCAAAATAACCTTGCGCCCCGATTCAGCCAGAGCCAAAGCCGCCCCGACACCCCCGAGCCCACCACCAACAACCAAAACGTCGCAATACAGCTCACTAGAACCGCGCCCTTGTAAGTAAATGTTTGGGTTCGGAGTCGAGCGCAGCGAATGCTTACTCATCTATTTCCTTTCGGTAGTTATCAAACTCGAGCAGCAACCAGAGTTTTTCCAGAAACCAATTCACAGGGAAGCAACAGTTGATAGTCAGCGGTGTTTTTAGGAATTCCGGAGATGAGGATTTTTGCCAACAGCGTCAAGGACTCGGCTCCAAGTTTTTGGCGCGGTGGGCTTAGCCTTGTAAAATCTGGATCGTTCTCGAACAGTGTCGAGGGATCTGCCAGGGTAACGATTGACAACTCGCGGGGCACATCAACCGAGTTTTTAATAGCTTCTCGATAGATCAAAGAGGCGTGCGCTGGGTCCTCAGCAAAAACGACGCTTGCACCGCTGGATACAACCTGGCTCCACAAGTCCTGTGAAGTTCGCGCTGCAACCGAGATCGGCGTCTGCCTAAGGATGCTCGGGTCCATTTCAGACATACCACGTACGAAGCCACGTATACGATCTGCAACGGATTCTGCCTCCGTATCTCGATGCAGTAGCAAGAACTTACGATGACCTAACTTCCATGCTTTTTCGACTAGTTGAACAACGCCATCGACGTAGTTAGCGCCAACATATGGCACATTTTGAGTATCACGGCGGCCAACTGCGACAAATGGATAGTCTCCGGAAACTAAGCGCTCTAGATCAGCGCTTTCAATTTCGAGACCCAGTAATAAACAGCCATCAGCAAGTCGCAGTCGATTAGTAGGGTGAAATAACTCTCTGCGACCATCTTGTACCGGCGCTGAAGTGAACATTAATAAGTCGTAACCAAGAATCTCTGCCTGAGCTTCTACCCCGGTTAAAGATCGGAA
>JAJYRW010000259.1 GCA_021793895.1 Actinomycetes bacterium | reverse complement strand
TGGATGAAACCAACGAGCATCCACTGGGCAACTAGCTGTGCCTGAGCCTCGGTCACCCGCCGCAGGAGTTCCAGGTAGAGGTTTTCCGCTTGAAGTGCTTGCGGGTAGTGGCGTTCGAGTGCGAAATCCGCCAGCGTGCGCAGCAGATCGAGGTCATCAGTTGCGCGCGCGTACTGGAAACTCCCCACCCGAATGTGGCTAGAGGCCGTGCGAACCAGCAGGGCGCCGGGCAGGGCGCCCTCGCGGAACACCGGCCGTCCCGTCGTGAAGACCGCGAGGGAGCGGGTGGTGGGGATCCCCAGCGCGTGCATGGCCTCACTGACTAAGTATTCGCGCAGCATGGGGCCGAGTGCGGCAAGTCCGTCGCCCCCGCGTGAAAACCGGGTTTCGCCCGAACCTTTTAAGTGCACATCGCGCCGGTCGCCGCTCGGGGTTTGGATTTCACCTAGGAGCGCGGCGCGGCCGTCCCCAAGGAAGGGTGAATATGCGCCGAACTGGTGGCCCGCATATGCCTGGGACACCGGTTTTGCGTCAGCAGGCAAGTTTGTTCCGCTGAGAAAGCCGGCTCCGGCCGGCGTGTGGAGGAAGTCCGCATCTAGCCCGAGTTCGCTTGCGAGTTGATCGTTAAGAAGTAATGGCTTGAGGTCCGGATAGTTCGGGCTAGTCCACGGCGTCGCCAGTTTCGGGAGCCGCTGGGCGAAGCGGCTATCCAGCGTTACGGCATAAGACGTGGCAGACATGCTCCCACGATACGCGCTTGATCTTGCTGAAGCAGGGGCGGCGAAGGGGCCCGCAGGTTTTCATCGCCCGTCCCACCCGATCTTGCAAATCGAAGGGGAAACCCGCACGCCTAGGGGGCTAGGCCCCCAATTTCCGGGGGCATAACTCGCGCCCCATTAGCCGCGTAGACGGCTGCAGGGCGCCTGATTTTCTCGCAATCGTTGGTGTCATGACCACGATTGTTCATTCTCACCTCCAGCGATCGCCGGCAAATACGGCGACGCGCGCAGAGCCCTTACTGCAACGCAGCCGGCAGCCCCGGCTATTGCTCGGCCTAATTCTGAGCGCCGCCCTGGGCGTGGCCGCACTAGAAATCGTCACGATCGATTCCCACTCACTGATTTCGCACACGCTGTCTGAACTGTTTTATGCACCCGGCGGGCAAATTCTCTTCCCCGCAGTGACAGTGCTGCTGGCGGGCTCCGTTTTACTCTGGGCCCGCATGCTTTTTGGGCAGACCTTCCGCGCCGCAGGAATCGTTGCTGCCATCGGCGGCTTCAGCTTGTTGCTGGCCGCAATTTTCTCGACCGATCCCGCCGGGACGAGCGTGTTGAGCATCTCGGCCCACATTCATCGCTACGGCGCGGCGGGCATGTTCATCGCGGTTCCCGTCGCGGGTCTGCTTGCCGCCCACGCCGCAACGTCCCGCGCCGCAACGTCCCGCACCGCCACCTCCCGCACCAGAACCCCTCGCGCAGCCGGTCGCAACCTCGTTGTCACTGCCGCTGTTTTATCGGCGCTCGCGGCCTTTCCCGCACTGGGTGGCCGCCTGGAATCTTTGGCGTCTCCGGGCACGTGGCAAGACCTAATGAGGGCCTTCGGCGCCGCATGCGGCTTAGTCGAGCGGATCCAATTATTCCTGGTGATCGCCATCGTCGTCGCCAGCACCCAAGCCCTGATCCAGCCGAACGATCAGCGCAAAACCGCGCCACTCGCCGTCCATAAGCAAGAATAAGAAGGTGACGATGACTACCGAATCACAAGACACATTGCCGACCCGCCCCGCCGCGGGGCTTCCGGCCCTATTCGGGTATTCCTGGCTCCTGTTTTTTCTGACCGTTCCCGCCTGGCTGCTGATCGGGTTTTTCATAGCTTCGACCGCGCTGGCCCTCATTTGGATTGGCGTGGCGCTGTGGGGGATTTTGCTGATGCTGCTCGAGCGCCTAACAAACACTTTCCGCGGGGTCGCGCAACACGTTTTGGGTGTTCCCATCACGGCCGGATACCGCAAAATCGATCCCGCAGCTGGGTTCCCGGCCACGTTGCGCGTGCGCCTGTCCGATCCGGCCCGCTGGCGTGATGTTGCCTACCTTTTCTTCGTCGTCACGGTCGGATTTGTGATGGCAATTGCCGCGCTCGTCGCGTTTTTGATTTTCCCCATCGGCTACTGGCTTTCCCCGTGGCTGCTACGGACGTGGTCTGAGATGACCCGCATGATTATTGGGCCCGGTGACGCGGAAAAACTGAAAGAACGGATCGGAAAGTTGGAGCGCTCGCGCTCTGAAACAATGGACCATTCCGCGACCGAATTGCGGCGCATAGAACGCGATTTGCATGACGGTGCGCAGGCCCGCCTAGTCGCCATAGCAATGGAATTGGGCCAGGCAGAAAATGCGTTGCGAAACGATCCCAAACTGGCGACCAAGCTCGTGACCAGTGCCCGGAAATCCACGCAGGAAGCGCTCACCGAGATACGGGATTTGGTGCGCGGAATTCACCCGCCCATCTTGGCGGACCGCGGGCTCGCCGGCAGTATTGAAGCCCTCGCGCTCGCCACCCCTGGGGACGTTGAGGTGCAGAAAAATCTTACCGAACGTTTTCCTGCGCCGGTGGAATCGGCCGCCTATTTCGCGGTCGCCGAGGTCCTCACCAATGGTGCGAAGCACGCCGGCGCGCAAAAGACCGCGGTCGTAGCCACCTATTCGAAGGGCGCGATCGAGATAAAAATTAAGGACGACGGCACTGGCGGTGCGCATTTCCGTCCCGATGGTGGGTTGTCAGGTATTCGCAAACGGTTGGATGCGTTTGACGGTTCCATTGACGTTAACAGCCCGAAAGGTGGGCCCACCGAGGTTGTGCTTTGCATTCCCACCCAGCCCAGCAGCGATGAGCCGTGACCGATGATTGCCCGCCCACTACGCTTATAAACGTGGAAGATGCGGCACACCGGGAGAAGTTGAGCGAAAAGCCCCTGCGGGTGTTGCTCGCGGAAGATCACGTGCTGCTGCGCGCCGGGTTAATCCACATGCTTGAAGCACACGGGTGCACGATAGCTGCGGCGGTGGAAGATGGGCCCAGCTTGCAGCGCGCTTTAGCCGAAAATGACTTCGATATCGCGATTGTTGATGTGCGGCTTCCACCCACTTTCACCGATGAGGGATTGCGCGCGGCTATCGAGGCGCGGGCTGGGGACCCCCAGTTGCCAGTTTTGGTGCTGAGCCAATACGTGGAACATCTGTATGCGCGGGAATTGCTAAGCCAGGGGACTGGTGCTGTCGGGTACCTGCTGAAAGACCGCGTTTCAGACGTCGAGGCCTTCTTAGATGCTCTGCACCAGGTTGCATAAGGGGGCAC
>JAJYRW010000258.1 GCA_021793895.1 Actinomycetes bacterium | reverse complement strand
TGGAAACCGTCTCGGGGTTGCAGTTGACCATGACGGTTTCGTATTCCTCGCCCAGTGTGAGGGCGGCGTGGACGCAGGAGTAGTCGAATTCGATGCCCTGCCCGATGCGGTTGGGGCCCGAGCCCAGGATGATTACCGCGGGTTTGTCGCGCGGCTGAATCTCAGTTTCTTCGTCATAGCTGGAGTAGTGATAGGGCACCGTGGAGGGGTACTCCCCCGCGCAGGTGTCGACGGTTTTATAAACCGGGCGCAGTCCGATGCGCCAGCGCATTTCGCGCACCTGGGCCTCGGAAATTCCGCGCAACTGGGCGATTTGGCCGTCGGAAAAGCCGTGTGTTTTGGCATCGGAGAGCAATTCATCGGTTAGGACGCTGGCAGCGCGCACGGTTTGGGCGACGTCGTTGATGAGCGCAATTTGATCCAGGAACCACGGGTCAATATCGGTGGCCTCATGCAGCTGGGCGACCGAGGCGCCCGCGCGCAGCGCCTGCTGGACGTTAAGCAGGCGCTCAACCGTGGCGGTCGAGGTGGAAGCGATGAGGTCGTCGAGGTCTTTACCGCTGGGGGTTTCTCCCTCCCAGTGGAAGAGCCCGGAGGTGACGGTGTCCAGGGAGCGCAGCGCTTTTTGCAGCGCCTCGGTGAAATTGCGGCCCAGGGCCATTGCCTCGCCCACCGACTTCATGGTGGTGGTCAGTGTCGCGTCGGCTGCCGGAAACTTCTCAAATGCGAAGCGCGGTACCTTCACTGCGACATAGTCGAGAGTTGGTTCGAAACCGCCCAGTGACTGGCCGGTGAGATCGTTAGTGAGTTCGGCCAGGGTGTAGCCGATGGCAAGGCGCGCGGCGAGTTTGGCGATCGGGTATCCGGTGGCTTTCGAGGCCAGCGCCGAGGAGCGGGAGACGCGCGGATTCATTTCGATTACTACGACCCGGCCCGTATCGGGGTCAATCGCGAATTGGATGTTGCATCCGCCCGCGGCGACGTCCACCGCGCGAATAATTTGAATGCCGATCTCGCGGATCTTTTCGTATTCCGGCTGGGTGAGGGTGACGGCGGGCGCAACGGTGATGGCGTCACCGGTGTGGACGCCGACGGGGTCGATGTTTTCGATCGAGCACACGGCGATGACATCGTCTGCTGAGTCCCGGACGAGTTCGAGTTCGTATTCTTTCCAGCCCAGGATCGACTCTTCTAACAGCACCTCGGCGGTGGGGGAATATTGCAGGCCCTGGCCGGCGATGCGGCGCAGGTCATCGGCGTTGAAGGCCATGCCCGAGCCCAGGCCCCCCATCGTGAACGAGGGGCGCACCACCATCGGGTAGCCGAGTTCTTCGGCCGCTTCGAAGCACTCATCGAGGGTGTGGGCAATTGCCGAACGGGGCACGTCAGCGCCGCAGGCTTTGACGATTTTTTTGAACTCTTGGCGATCTTCCCCGCGCTGGATGGCATCGAAATCCACGCCGATGAGTTCGACGCTGTACTTGTTCAAGATGCCGGCCTCGTGCAGGTCGACTGCGGCATTCAAAGCCGTCTGGCCGCCCAGGGTCGCCAGCAGCGCGTCGGGGCGTTCTTTGGCGATGATCGCTTCGAGCGCCTCGGTGGTGATCGGTTCGACGTAGGTGGCATCAGCGAACTCGGGATCGGTCATGATCGTGGCCGGGTTCGAGTTCACTAAGACCACGCGCATGCCCTCTTCTTGCAGGACGCGGCAGGCCTGGGTACCGGAGTAGTCGAATTCGCAGGCCTGGCCAATAACAATGGGGCCCGACCCGATGACGAGCACGCTAGAAATATCGGTGCGGCGCGGCATTACAGACCTTCCTGGTCAGAAACAGTGTTGAGGTGTGCAGCAAAGACGGTTTTTACGTTTTCGACGAGCTCGTGTACCGGGGCCCACGCGCGCTCACCGGTAAAGAGGCCGGCGGCGACGGGCTCCCCGCCCGCGGGGTGATTGCCCCCGACTTCCCCCCGCGCCCGGTGGTTACTCCCCACTTCCCCGCCTGCGCGGCGATTGTGCTCGGCCTCCTTGCCCGCCCGGTGGTTGCGCCCGGCGTGCCGGATTAGGGCGCGGGTGTCGATGTGGCTGATTGCCACGACCCCGTGCTCGACTAAGTAGGGCTCTAAATCCCCGCGGCTGTCCCAGTGCGATGCGATACGCGAGGGGTCACGCATGATGATCCCGGCCACCGTCGGCTCGCGGTTCGGGTCGGCGATTCCGGTGTTTCCGATGTGCGGAGTGGTAAACGCCAACAGCGTGGGTGCCTGATTAGTGGCAGTTTCGGGATCGGTGATGGCCTCGAAGTATCCGGTCTGCTCGGTATCGAAGCGCAGATTGCCGATCGCTTCGCCCGCGGCGCCAACTGAGCGGCCATGGAAGGCGCGACCGTCGGCCAGGACTAGTACGGCGGGTGTATGGGAATTTTCAGCGCTCACACGACTTCCTTCCGGGCCGGCTTATTTAATTTTCCACTCAGCACAGTGGGGTGTCCGCGCAAGAACGTGGCCATGACCTTTCCGGGCATGGTGCGACCCCGCAGGGGCGTGTTGGAGGACTTCGTCGCCATGTCTTGGGGATCGACACTCCACGTGGCGTCTGCATCAACGAGGGTGATGTTGGCCGGCTCCCCCACTGCCAACGGGCGGCCCTGATCGGAAACCCGGCCAATTTCTGCCGGAGTAGTTGACAGCAGGCGCGCCACATCGGCCCAGGTGATCAGTCCGGGGTCGACCAGCGTGTGCTGAACGACCGAGAGAACGGTCTCAAGGCCCGTCATTCCCACCGCGGCGCTGGACCACTCACAGTCCTTGGATTCACTGGGGTGGGGGGCGTGGTCGGTGGCGACAATATCGATCGTTCCGTCCGCAACTGCTTCGCGCAGCGCGTCAACATCGGCTTGGGTCCGCAAGGGCGGGTTGACCTTAAATATCGGATCGTAGCCGCGCACCAGTTCGTCGGTGAGCATCAAGTGGTGGGGTGTGACCTCGGCGGTGACGTTAATTCCCCGGGATTTGGCCCAGCGAATGATCTCTACCGAACCCGCCGTGGAAACGTGACACACGTGCAGGCGGGAGTTGACGTGGTCGGCCAGCAACACATCGCGGGCAATGATGGCCTCCTCGGCCACCGCGGGCCAGCCGGTAAGCCCCAGCTCGGAGGAGACTTCGCCCTCGTGCATTTGCGCACCCTCGGTCAGGCGCGGGTCTTGGGCATGCTGGGCGATTACGCCGTCGAAGGCTTTGACGTATTCCAGGGCGCGGCGCATCAGGACCGGGTCGTAGACGCACATGCCGTCATCGGAAAACACGCGCACCTGCGGTGGGGAGGAAGCCATCGCTCCCAGTTCAGCCAGCCGCTCCCCCTTC
>JAJYRW010000008.1:12200-18527 GCA_021793895.1 Actinomycetes bacterium | reverse complement strand
TCCGATCTACTAAATCATCGCCCAAGTCGCGCGCGACTATCGCCACGATCGCCAGCCCGCCGCACCAAATCGCAACGCCCAGCAGGTGGAGTCCCATCGCGGTAACCGCGGTGTGGTGGCCTTCCGTTCCCGAAGCGTGGCCGGTGATTGCCTGCGGAATGATCGCAATAATGGCCAGGAAAATTGGCCACCCCGCCTGCGTGGGGCGCTGAACACTTACGGCCACCACGGTCATGATTGCCACGACGATAATCTGAACGGCCAACGCGCGCCCTAAGTCGATGCGCGTCACAAAATCCCATAATTCATCGCCGAAACTGGGCGAAGTCATATCGCTACCCGCGGTGCGCGCGTACGTTAATACGAGCTGGGCAACCGCCAGGGCGGTCCACAGACCGGCAGAAAACGCGCCGATCTGCATGGTTTTCAGCCAGGCTCGGGTGCGCGGAGGGATTGCAACCGCGAGCATCAGGAACGCCCCGATCGCCAGCGCCTGCGCCAGCTGCAGGACGGTCGTGACAATGGGCAGCCCCCAGCGCACGGCCACCCCGGGGTCAATTAGCAGGGTTTCAGTCGAGGCGCCTGAGAACCAAGCAGCCAGAATTACGCCTACTATTGCGGCAGGTATGGCCGTAATTAACGCAGTCTGTCGAGAAACGCGACCCACGTGCACCGGTGTCGCGAGTGTTTCGCCCATGCATTCAGGGTACGTCGGGCTGCAAAACGTTGATAGTGCCGGGCAAAGTTAGGGTCGAAAGTCAAAACCCGAACGCCTCAGTTGGTCGAAGACCTAAAGAGACGTTCGGGTTTTGCTCACGCATATTTTTGGGAATTTGGTGCTATTGCGCCTGCGCTAACTCCGGAGCCAGTGCGGAAGGTGCCGGTTGCGAGCCGGTGCGAGGCGCCGTCCGCAATTGAATTCGATTAAGGACGACGGCACTCACCGTGGCCAGCGCCAGTACCGCGAGCGCGGCTAACCCGGCGGCGGGCGAGGTCGTCCAGGTGCCTTCCAGCAGGAAGATGGAAGACACCGAGCAGCTAGGGACTCCCAACAAAACTAGGAACCAGCCGGCGAATCGGCTCAGCCTGTGCGCGTCGAGGGCCAACAGCGCGAAGAACAGCCCCCACATGATCGCCCAAGTCAGCCAGATGACCGCAAATACCGGATCGCTTCCGGCGGTGGTGACGGCCTGATAGGCAACCGCCGCCGCAACGAATGCGCAAAACCATCCGAAGCCTTGGGGCTCGAGCTCGAAGACGATGTTCAGCCCGTAGTAGAGATAGGTGATGCCAAATAGGTAGGTCGGCCAGGTGGCGGCCGCAACGGCTGGGTCCCCGCCGCTTTGAATCAAGATGATTGTCGGGAACACGATCTGCAGGGCGCCAACAAACAGGTTGAGCGGCGCGGCGGAGCGGGGTGGCACCACGTTTAGCAGTACCAGTCCGTTAACGAGGAGGACTACACCGACCAGGAAAACGCCAATTGTTCCCATGTCAGCTCACCCACTGCACGAATTGGTCGGAGGTGATGACGGGCGCGAAATAGTTGTTGATGCGCTCGAATGCGACCTTTTCTTGCTCCAGTGTCGCGGCGCCGGTGGCGTCCCCAATCACGATGGGTAGCAGTCCGTTGTCGCGGGCATTGCGGACGTTTCCTTCAGTGCACCAGTCCAGATGGATGCCGGTGAACACGACGACTTCGACGCGCTTGCGGGCGAACTCGAGGGGCAGGTTGGTGCCAATGAACGCGGTTTGGTGAGCGCGCTCATACAGTTCGTTATCGCCAGGACGGACCTGGGCGCGCAGTTCGTCAACGAGGGCGTTGTCCCACTCCTGCTCCTCCTTGGTGAAGGTGCGGTGGGCGGTGAAGGAGTCAAACTGGGCGCGATCGAACTCAGTTTGCGGGTAGTCATCGCGAAACAGTGTGTAGCCCACCCAGTTGAAGGAAATGAAGTTCTCAGCCTTGCGGGCTGCCTCGAGAACCTTGAGCGTCGCGGGCAGGCTGCCGCGCTTATCGTGGCCTTCGGCGTACTGCACGCCACCGGGGCGGTAGAGCGAATTCGACTGGCTAATAGAGACAAACGCGGCGGGGCGAGCGAGGATTTCGCGGAAGTCGAAGCCCTGCCAGTGCGGGGCGAGCTCCGGGATCAGGTGCAGGTTATTGGACTGGTCCGTGGCGGTGGACTGCGCGGTTGTTGCGGTGCGCGCGGTTTCGGTCGTGGTAGTCACAGTGGTGCCTTTCGATGGGAGCGGGGCAGCCGGGTGCTTAAGAAAAAGCGAGGAATTTGCTCGGCAACCCACGCGATGAATTGGTTTACAACAGCGTGGGGGTCGTTGGTGACCACCGTGTTTGGATGGGCTTCACCTTTGGCCGGTTTGATTTCGAAGGATCCGGCAACTGCTCTAAGCAGTGAAGCGACAAACAGGGGTGGTCCGGCGTTGCGGTTAAAGATTCGGGGGCTACCGCACGGCCCGTGCAGATACGGGACTTAGCCGAGCATTCGGCTGCCGGGCATCGCCGGCATCATCATCGTGAAGTTCTCGTCGGCACCGCGAAGTACCGCGGCGCATGAACGCTGCGTAGCCGAGGAGGTATTGATCTTCACGAAAAGGATAGTAGCAGGTAAAACGTCAGCATTTCGGCAGAGTTAGACAAACGGGCATAAACAACGCGGCAAATCAGTCATCTAAGACCTGGCGTGTTTCCGGCTCGCTAGTGGCGAGGCGTGCTTCCAGCCCGGTAGCGGCGAGGCGTGTTTCCGGCTCGCTAGAAGCTCAGTTGGCGGGGTTCTGACGGAACCCCCTAATTTTTTGCCTGATAATCGCGGCTTTAGGTCACTTCAGTCACAGCAGTAGTGTTACGTCACATTTGTCACAGGGGTTGCGTCAGAACCCCGCCAAATCCAGAACTAGCACGTGCCCGGCGATGGAATTCACTCGGCGGTGGCGCTAATTTGTTACTCCTTGGTTTGCGCAAGCACCTCGATGTGCCGCTGCGCAATTGACCGCACCCCGGCCACCACGAGCGCGCCGGTCAAAAACGCCACTCCGGTCAAAAAGACCACGATCCCCAGCGTCGCCTGAAAGGGCGCTCTTTCGAAATAGCCGCGGGTGGAACTGCCCATGAAGATGAGAAAGCCTAAAAATAGCAAGAACGGCGATAGGGCAAGCATTGCCGTGGCGATACCGGGCAGGCGAATTCGGGAAACACGCTGCGGCGGCGCGAATTTTGGGTCGGATTCAGTCATGGCTGAAGCCTACAAGCCGGGCAGGCGCAAACAAGTTCACGAGAATCTGTGGGGGCCGGCCTCCGCGAAGTAAGGCTGCAACCCCGGCAGACCCAACTGCGGGCCCACCCGGTCCGGCCGCGGCCACCTGCAGGCCGACCTCGGCAAGCCGGACGACCTGGGGGCCAACCAGCGCCCCTGGCGGGCCAACCGCGGCCACCTGGGAGCCAACCCGGTCCAACCGCGTCAGGAGCCAGAAAGTCAATCGTCAAGGACTAATCGACCAAGCCGAAGGCGCGAAATTATCTACAATGCAGGTACCGCACTACGACAGTGCGAACCGGTTCCGGCCGGAATTTACAAAAGATCGACGAGGTCAAAGCAGATATGAGTCCCCGTAAAAACATCGCGTTTCTCTCATTCGGCCACTGGGTTACGCATCCAGAATCTGCGACGCAGTCGGCTTCAGACTCCCTCTTACAAAGCATTGAACTCGCCGAGGCGGCCGAAGAGCTTGGGGCCGATGGCGCCTACTTCCGCGTCCATCACTTCGCGCGGCAGCTGGGCTCGCCATTCCCTTTGCTGTCCGCGATCGGCGCCAAAACTAACCGCATCGAAATCGGCACCGGCGTAATCGATATGCGATATGTAAATCCGCTCATTTTCGCCGAAGATGCCGGCGCGGCAGATCTCATCGCTGGCGGGCGCCTCCAACTGGGAATCTCGCGCGGCTCGCCCGAGCAGGCAACGGATGGTTGGCGCTATTTCGGGTTCGAGCCGGAGTCGGGCGAGTCCGATGCCGACATGGCCCGCCGCCACACCGCCGCGGCACTCGAAGCTGTTTCCGGCAAGCTTTTCGCCGAGCCGAATCCGCAGCCGATGTTCCCGAATCCGCCCGGACTCCTGCGAATCGAACCGCATTCTCCGGGCTTGCGAAATAGAATTTGGTGGGGCGCCGCCTCAGATGCGACGGCTTGTTGGGCGGCCCAGCAGGGCATGAACTTGATGTCTTCAACTCTCAAAGCCGACGAAACTGGGGAACCGTTTCACGTGCAACAGCGCAAGCAGATTGCGGCTTTTCGGGATGAGTGGGCCCAGCACGAACACGGTTTCGAGCCGCGCGTTTCGGTCTCGCGCTCAATCTTCCCCATTGTGGATGACCGCGACCGGCGCTATTTTCTGGGCGGCCAGCAAGCCGATCAGTTTGGCGTTATCGACAACATGAATGCCGTTTTCGGCCGCACATACGCCGAAGAGCCCGACGTCCTTATTGATCAGCTCCGCGCCGATGAGGCAGTGGCAGCCGCCGACACGCTCATGCTCACCGTTCCCACGCAGCTGGGCGTTGACTACAACGCCCACATATTGGCCTCAGTGCTCAACCACGTCGCCCCCGGGCTGGGCTGGCGGTAGCAACAACTGGAAGCGCTCGCAGACCACCGGCATATCCGGCGCGAAACCGCGCGGATCACTCGAATGCTGCCGCCAAAAACGCTCGTGCGACTCGCGCCAATATTCCAACGACAGGTCGCCCTCGCTTTCCGCCGCCGCGTGTGCGGCAGACACCTCGTTAAACGGCACGACCGCAATATCAACGGTTTCGATAAGTGCGCGCGGTGCGTGGGCGCCGTCCAAAATAATGCTCAACTCCCCTATTTGGGGCAGGTCCTCGCCGCTGAATTCCACCTCCCACAGCGCCGATGCCGTCGCCGTTTTTGTTCCGGCCAGCACGAGCGCCACGAGCTCGTCGGCGTGGGCGGGTGTGGCGCCAAAAGACCATGCTTTTGGACGGCGTGCCGGCAACGTAGGTCTTTGCGCGCGGCATTGGCGCCAGTACTTTGCGAGCGCCGCGGCAGCGGGTGTTTGATTCATTACGAAGCCATTTTGGCAAAGCCCCGCAGGCAATTCGAGCCCGGTTCGGGCCCGATTCGGATCTCCTTATTGACACCAGCCCAATCGCTGGTTAGGTTAATGCTTAATTAAGGAGTTGCTTTATGGCGCAGGAAGATCGACTCACTGCCGTGTTCGCCGCGCTGGCAGATCCGACTCGGCGCGCGATACTGGCCCGCCTTTCCCAGGGGCCGGCGCGCGTGGGTGAGGTTAGAGAACCATTTGCCATGTCTGCTCCAGCCATTTCCCAGCACTTAAAGGTGCTCGAACGTGCGGGGTTAATCACCCGAGAGGTGCAGGCCCAGTGGCGCACGCTTTCCATTGAACCCGAGCCACTAGACGAGGCGTCCGCCTGGATTGCCAAGCAGCGGGAGGAATGGGATTTACGACTTGATGCCCTGGCAGACCATCTTGAAGTTATGAAAACCCGTCCCGAACACAGCAACGAAGCTAAGGAGCAAGAACCATGAGCACGGAAACTAAGCCACCGGAATTCACCATCATCCGCACCTTTAACGCCACCCGCGATCTGGTGTGGCGCGCTTGGACACAAGAGGCCGAGCTCGCGCAGTGGCTGCGCCCCTTTGGAGTCACCACGGATTCTGTTTCATTCGACGTCCGCGTCGGCGGTGTTTATACGTACACCATGATGAATGCAGAGACGGGCGAAAAATTCCCCACCGGCGGGCAATTCCTGGAAGTCAATCCCATGGATCGGCTAGTTTTCACTTGGGGAAATCCGGAAGACCCGGTAGAAACGGCGCCGGTCATCACGTTGACGTTCACCGATAAGGGGGAAGGCACGGAACTGACCTTCCACCTGCGCGGGTACGACGGGAAACCCGGCGATGGTTTCGTTTACGACGGCTGGGACGAAGCTCTCACGAACTTCGAACGGCATCTACTTTCAAGCCGCAGCGAGTAACGCCTCGATACGCTGCGCCGCCGCCAAGCCAGCCCGGGCAGCTCCTTCCAAATGGCCCGGTTGCTGTCTCGGTGGAGGCCCAATGAATACGCCCGACCCCCAACGCGGTCTCGAGCTTCCAGACAGGTGACAGAGCGGCCCGCGGCTTCCAGCGTGTGAGCGGCGACGAGGCCGGCAAAACCCGCACCGACAACCACCACGTCCGACCGAGAAAGAATGTCTGCCATTAGGCGCCTTGCGGGTCGAGAACAATTCGGAAGCCGGGCTGGCCGGCAGAGATCGGAA
>JAJYRW010000008.1:0-12190 GCA_021793895.1 Actinomycetes bacterium | reverse complement strand
ATAGCTGCCGGCCGGCAGCTATTTTGCTTAGCGCTTCATTGGCTGCTGTAAGCGGCATCCGCTCCACGATCGGCTTGACACCGTTGAGTTGTGCGAAGTTCATGGCCTCTTCCGTATCGGCCGTGGTTCCGAGATAAGGCCCGCGATTTCGTGGCCGGGAGTAACTGAGGTTTGCGGGCTGGCCTTGGGAAGCTTCCGCCGTCGAGGTATCGGCGTAGCAGACTCCACTTGCATGAACCGTCACACGCACAAAACCAGCCGCCGGTGGCTGGATGGCTACCTCTTCAGGCGCTAAGGGCGCCCGCCGCCTTCCTCATCGCGGCGGCATTCGCAGCCGGCCCGCTACTAGCAGTGTCGAGTTTCGCCACGCTGTCGATCCTGGCCATCGTCACACTCATTCCGCTCACGGTGCTGACCCTGGCCCGCCGCTCACGTGCCGCAACACTGCATACAACTGCTCAACCAACGACCCCACCTGCGGATCAGACATGAACCCGTCCCCGCGCGGAATATCGCGGGACACCACCACCTCGCCTTGCAGCGGACCGGGTTCCAAGGGCAATACGTAAACCCGGTCGGCAAGTCGCACCGCTTCAGATATGTCGTGGGTGATAAATAAAATGCTCCACCGGTTTTGCTGCCAAATATTTAGTAACCAGCGCTGCAGTTCATCACGGGTAATCGCATCGAGCGCGCCAAAGGGTTCGTCTAAAAGCAGTACCGGCCGCCTTTGCACCACGGTGCGCAAAAACGATACGCGCTGGCGCATCCCACCAGAAAGCTGGCTCGGGTACATCGCCTCCGTCCCACTCAGCCCGAAGGGCTTCAGCAGTTTCTGCGCCTCTCTCCGGGCTTGATTTCGGCGCCATCCGGCCACTTCCAGCCCAATCGCGGCATTATCGATAATGCGCCGCCAGGGCAGTAGCACGTCCTGCTGCGGCATGAACGCAAATGGGCGCTGCCGCCCGCGCACCGGCTGACCGGCAAAAAATATCTCACCGGCATCGGGGGCAAGCGCACCGGTCAACAGCGACAGCAGCGTGGACTTGCCACTTCCCGAGGGCCCGACAATTGCCACGACCTCACCCGCGGCTACTTTTAGCGACACGTCTTGCAATACCGCTTTGGTATCAAAACTCTTTGCCAGACCGCGCAATTCCAAGGCGCCGGTCGCCGTCCAAAATTCATCCCCTTCCCCGGTGGAGGCCGCGTACTTCACTGCTGATCACCCGCCGCAATGCGCAGCCACGGTGCGCAAAACCGCTCAATCGCCACCACGATTGAATACAGCGCGAGCGTCAAGATGGTGCTCACGGCCACGGCTGCCAACACCAGATCGGTACGAAATACGTTCTTGGCTGATTGCATGTAGACGCCGAGCCCGGCCACCGCACCGGCATATTCCGCGAAAATCGCTCCCACCACGGCATACGTAATCGAAATGCGCAGCGCTGAAAAGAACGAGGCCGTCGCAGCCGGCAGTCGAATGAGGCGAAACACGACCGTCCGCGAAGCTCCCATCGAAGCCAGCAGCTGTTGGGCCTGTGGGTCGGCGGATTCAAACCCGCGCATGAACCCCACCACCATCGGAAAGAACGTCACGAACGCAACGAGCAAAATCTTGGGCAATAATCCAAACCCGAACCACAAAACCACCAGAGGAGCCAGCGCAATAAGCGGGAGCGTCTGACTCACAATCAGCAGCGGCAAAATCGCTCGCCGCAGCGCGCGGGAAAAATCCAGCACGGTGGCGGTTAGGAAGGCCACCGTCACCGAAAGCGCGAAACCCACCAAAGTGGCAAGCACGGTCGGAGCAGTGTGCCGCAGCAGCGAATCACGCTCTGCGGTGGCGGCGCTGACAACACGCGTGGGGGCGGGCAGCATGTCGGGCGGCACGAGCTGCGCCATCGCCACAACCTGCCACAGCGCCAGCAGTACCAAAAAAGCGAGAAGCGGCGCCGCGATCGCCCGCCCCATGCGCATTACAGGAACTCGTCGGTGTAGTACTGGGTCCAATCCGGCTCCTCGGTGACCACGTCGCCTTCCGAATCGGTAAGGAACTCACCGGAGAACAAAAATTCGCCGAATTCCTCCCACGCCACCGGGTCGGCTGTTCCAATTTCGCGCTCCGGAGCGATCAAGTATTCCTCATCGACAAGCACCTGCATCGAGCGGTGCACCAATTCTTCGGCAGTGCCCAGGGTGTCGGGGTCCGCAGCGATCAAAATATCGGCGGCTTCGTCCGGATTTTGCGCCGCATATTCATAGCCGCGCGCGGTGGCCTGCACAAAAGCGCGCGCCGCATCGGGGTCTTCCTCCAGGTAGTTATCCGAAGAGACAATTCCGGTTGCTTGCTGCTGGGGCAATCCGAAATCTTGATAACTGAATGCCCGGTACGGGTGACCATCAAGCTCAGTTTGAATGTTCTCCCACGTCGCCACCGATAGTGTGAAGTCAATTCGCCCCTGCGATAGCGCTTCATACGCTCCGGTGTCCAGCACAACCTCTTCAAATTCACCCGCCCCGCCATCGCCCCGGATGGTCCCCTGGGCCAGCGCGGTGTACAGCGGCGCCCCAAAACCGCCGAAGATGTGGCCATCTAAGTCAGCGGGCCGCTGTAAATCTTCCCGATCGCCCAATACGACCAGGCGCCCCGCGTCTTTTTGTGTCACGCGATAGACGGAAATTAGATCCAGGCCCGCCGTGCGCCCCATTTGAACGGGAGCTTGCCCGGCGATTCCAAAATCCGCTTCTCGCGCTGATACGAGTTGCGAGACCGATGCCGACCCGTAGGGCAATATCTCGAGGTCGATTCCCGCTTCCTCGTAGTAGCCCAGTTCATCGGCCACATACACCCCAACGTGATTGGTATTTGGTGCCCAATCGAGTGCGAAACTCACCTCGGTAAGGTGCGGGGTGTCGTCCGCAATCGGTTCTGTTTGCGAACCGCAACCAGCCAGTAGCGCGACGGCCAGGGCCGCGGCCGCTAGTCGCGCACGGAATAAGGTACGAAAACTTTTCTTGGCGTAATTTGCCATATATTGATGCACTTAACGTGCCCTTCCACTAGATGGGCACGGGTTTAAGAGAAGGCTCCCTGCGCTGGAATTACCCAGATCAGGTTCAGCGGTCGAAGGTTGATGACCTTCCTCTCAGCCCGGCCAACCGAGCTCCCGTGTAGCGCCGATGCTAGCAAATCAACATCGTCGCCTAGGCTGGCGGCCAACAGGGTTTGATCACGAAACGGGTGAATACGGTAATGACCACACAAATCACGCCCCAGCAATACGGAGTAGGCGCGCGTTTCACGCTTTCCGTTTATGATTCCGATTATGTTCGCATCATTATAGATGCTTTATCTGCCGCCAATCCCACTGATTTAGAAATAGACACCGGCGATATTTCTACATTCATATCGGGCCCCGAACAGCGCATTATGGAATACCTGCGGGACGTCATTTTGGCGGCGGCAAAATCGGCCGCCCATATTTCGGTTTCAATTTTGCTTTCGCGCGGCTGCCCGGGCGAATTACAATGCGAATTACCGCCCGGAGTCTCGGCGCTGGGGGCCAACCCGGTGCGTTTGGATCAAACTGAGCACCGCGCCCGCGCGCACTGGTCGCTTTACCCGCTACTCGATGCGATTAAGGACGGCGCCACTCCCGCTGAGCCGAAACGGCAGGGCGCCGATGCGGTGCTGGAGGCCGAGGATTCGGCATTGGAAAGCGGCGAAGCGGCACCGCAAGACCGTCCCCGTACCGCCGAGGTACCGGGAGATCATATGGCCCCGATTTATGCGGTGATTGAGGAAGCGAAGCAGGCGGGAATTTATTCCGGCTCCGATCACTTCGCGACGCGCTTAGACGGCGATTTGGCAAATGTTTTGGAAACGGTCGCAAATGCGTGGATTAGCGTGGGTGCGAATGTGCAGCACGTGGTTACGCACGCGACTATTTCAATGAATAGTCCGACACCGGTTTAACGAACAGTCCCACGCCCGTTTAATTCAATTCGAAACGAATTTTCTTGGCAAAGCGTGCCGCAGGGTGACGCATGCTCGATAATTTTCACAGGTATCTCTCGTCAACGGATGCGGCGTCCCGGCGCCCGTCGGGTTTCGCCAGTTTTACGATAAAGGCGAGAGATGTGTCCCTCAATAGTGCGCCGGGAAAGGTGCAGCCTTGCCGCGATCTCCCGATTAGTTAGTCCCTCGCTGATGAGGAGATTTATTTCCGCTTCGCGCGGCGTAAGCGAGACTCCATCTGGCACGGCACTGGCGTATTTCTGCAGCAGAGCATGTCCAAGAATGCTTTGCGTCGCCGCAATGGAATTTATGCAAGCTTTTGCCCGGCGCCGGATGGCATCTGGAACGCTGCTGGCTGCGAGCGTTGCCGCAGCAGCCTCCGCAGCGTAGAGAAGGAGGCCGGCTTTGCTGAGACTGTCCGCCAAATTAAGCAGCGAAACGGGGTCCTCTTCGAGCAGCGCCTGGGCATGCCCAACACGCATGGTGTGCAGATTTCCATCTAAATACTGCGCGATACGGCAGAGCGCTTTTGCCGCCGCTCGATCTTGAAACCGTACGCCAACATAGAGAATTTCAGCGGCGAACCCGAACTGGCCGTTTTCAATAAAAGTTTCAGCAGTGTGCAGCACAAACGTATTGGGCGCCGATTCCATACCCAGATAGCGGGCAGCTGCAATATGAGCCTCCGTCCCGCCCTGAATGGCGGCCGAGGACCGCAATGGGACACGGCGAAAACGCGCAATCATAGTGCGGGCCCGGGCGCGGTCACCGCGCAGCGCCGCCGTTTCTGCTACCAAAGCAATGAGCGCTGCCGCAACGCCCGAGGGGTCAAGAAGATCCGTAACTTCCAACGCAATGCTCGCCAGCCGGTGTGCCTCATCAATATTGCCACCTGCGAACTCCCAGGAAGCGCGTGCTAGATAGAAGGTAACGAGATCTGGTCGATATGCATCATCTGCGGTACTGACTAGGTGTTTGCGCAGAGTGGGGAATGCGGCCGGTCCGTCGCTGCTCAAAGCCGCGATCACATACGCCGCCTGCTGTTCCTCATTCGTCCACGCTGCGCGCGGACTGGACAACGTTTGTTGCAGCGCAATGTGGGTGAGTTTCCTTAGCGCCTGCTGCGGGCGTCCCAGTGCAATAAGAGCAACGGTCTCGGCGATCGCCACGCGCCTGCGAAGGCGAGGTGGACAACGCCGTAGTTCCCGGCTTTTGACTTGAATAGCTTCACGGGCCGCGCGACTGCGACCGCCCCAAACCTGATGCAGCACGCTGTGCGCAATGGACTCAGCGTGTGCGGATTCCTCACTCATCCGGTTCAGATGACTGAGCGCCAGATCGAGTTCACCCTGGTGATAATGCAAGAGTTCTGCCCGAATAATTCGCAGGCGCTTGAACAGTGCACTGGCCCGTTGTGGCGTTGACGTCGCAAGCATCTGGTCTTCTGCGATATCGAGGTGGCCGTGTGCGCGTTCCGGATCGGGAAGGAACCGAGCGGCTTGGGCCGCGTGCAGATGCAGTTCGGCAAGCAGCGCGTTCCGGCTTTGCAGCTCTTTTTCGTTTCGCGTCCCGTTTGGCTGCCCTAAACATTCAGGATGTTCCGCAATGATGTCGGCGATAGCGATTACGGGAAGCCAGTCGTGTGCATCAAGATGCTCCTTTGCAAGTCGCACAACTCCATCAAGGGCTACCGGTTCGCCATGATGTGCGGCCCACCGCAGGGCCGATTCGGTTAGGCGCCCCTCGGCGACGGAAGCTTTGTGTATCCGCGCTTTATCCGATTCGGAGCTGAGTGACCGAATTGCTTCGGCGACACCCGGAGCGGCAAAAACCACCGTGTCGCCGGTATGAGAACACAGCACGCCATCTGCGAGCAGGCCCTGTGCCATCTCGTGGACATCGACCGACATAGCGTTAGTGGGTACCGGTTCGGCGAGCGCCAACTCACATAGAACGCTGAAAGTCGTCGCGGGGAGCGCCGAGATTCGACTTTCCACGTTGGGGGTAAACACGACGCGTATCGGGTCGTCGAGGAGCCTCCAGCTACCGTCGATTCTCTCAATACCACCGCGCATCCGGCATTCCGCAACGAGCCATTCGAGCACCTCAGGCAAAAACCCGCTAAGGCGGGTGAGCGTACGTACTGCTGCTGGATCGACCGAGCCCCCAAGGTGAGATTCGAGGAGGTTTTGCGCTTCAACGAGGGAAAGGAGTCCCAGCGTGAAGACACGCCTTGAAATTCTGGCTCCGGATGCCCACGCTGGCAATTCAGCAAGATCCGCACACGAAGTGATGATCAGACGCAACCGGGAATCTTTGTGTGGCGGTTCCTGCGGGAGGTGAACTGCGTCCAAGTTATATGCGACGCTCCCTCGTCGTGGCCATTCGGTGTCTATGTTGACCAAGTCCTGACCGAGTTCAGCACGCAGGCGGGGTACCAAGCCATCTTTAACAACGCGTGTTCCCCCGCATTGCGGCGGGGCTTGGACGACGATGACCGTGAGCAACTCTGAGGGGTCTGCCAGGACCTCATCGATCGCAGCGCGAATGTCTGGTTCTACAAGGCGCGGCGCATACGCAGCACGAGGTGATCCCACCTGGGCCACGATAGCCGGAAATACGGAATCAGGGGTCTAGCACGCTACTTTCTTTCAGCTTGATCATCTTGACTGACGCTACAGCTGTGCGCTTGACGAGAAATGTTCGTCGGTTCGCAGGTTATGAGCGAGAAAACATCAGGAGACACGTTGAAAGCGATAAAGGCGACGCCCAAAGCGCGTCGAGCCGAAAGAAAATCCCGGTGGTCACGGAGTTTGGCAATGATCGGCAGCGCCGGTTTGGCAGCCGGCATGATTACCGCCGTGCCAGTTTCTGCACAGGCTGCTCCTCCCGCGCCATTGGAATGGCGAACACCCGGGCAGCACACGTGGGTCGTACCCGAGGGCGTGACCCAGGTACACGTTGATATCGCCGGTGGTGCGGGTGGGAATCGGCCAGTTAGCGACGGAGCATTCGTAGGTGGCCACTACGGCGGACAAGCAGACCGTCTCACAGGCCTTCTTGAGGTCACACCTGGAGAAAGTCTGATCCTCTACGTCGCGGAGCGGGGAGGCGATGGCTCCGGAGGCGGCGGGTCCGATAGTGGCGGCGCTGGCGGACGCGGCTGGTTTGCCGGTGGGGACGGTGGATCAGGTTCTATTGGACTTATTGTTCCCTCTTACGGTCAAGGCGGAGGCGGGGGCGGCGGTGCCAGCTATATCGGGCAACCCGGATATCAAGCGCATGCCGTCGTCGGCGGAGGCGGGGGCGCTGGGGGATTTGGGACGTGCGGCGGTAACCCGGGCGGCAACGCCGGGGAAGATGCGTGGAAAGAACCAAAGAACTGTAGTAGCAACGGTGGTGACCCCGGCAGGGTCGGCGGGGGCGGTAAAGGTCCTGGAGAAGAAGGCAATGATGCTGGAGGTTCGAGCGGCCAAGGCGGCGGGGGCGGAGGAGGCGGAGGAGACCTCGGCGGCGGGGGTGGTGACGCATCCACCGATGGCGGTGGCGGGGGAGCAGGCGGAACCACGCGAACCTATAGCGCCTTCTCGGTTGAAGATCGTGACCTAGCTCCACGGGGTAATGGGTTCATCGTGCTTACTCCAGTCTATGCCACTGACACGGAATTTGACGAATCGACATACTCACTCACTGCCGGGCACGACGTACATTTAACCGGGTCAGTTCAATACCAAGGGAATGGCCCAGCTGGACCACCGGAGGGTACGGTCAACTTGTCCTACCGGTCCGAGGCATCAGAATGGGTGGAATTCGCACAGCCAACGCTCGATACTGGTGGCGAGTTTGAATTTACTTGCGCTGAGAGTTGCTTTGATAGCCAAGTGACGCAGTTGCGCGCGGAATATATCCCGGCGGACGCGGCACACTGGCAATCCAGCAGCGGGACGGCAGAACTCGAAGTGATACCAGGTGCTACCCGAACTATTTTAGATGTGGATCCCCCCACGACGGTGACGGGACAAAAGCACGAATTTACCGCGACCGTGGATGTGCAGGCACCGGCCAGCGGCCCCGCAACCGGCGACGTCGAATTCTGGGGGCAATTAGAAACCGGCGGAGACGCAGTAAAAATTGGCACGGCCCCTCTTGCGGCAAACGGCCAAGCGGTACTCGAAGAGCCGGCACCGTTTATCGCTGTGCAGCATGTGTGGGCAGTTTATGGCGGGGACGGGTGGTTTGACACCTCAACCTCGCCGAAACGGACAATCACTGTGGAGCCCGCCACCACCACTATTTCTGCAACCGCCACTCCAGAACCAACCGTCTACGGTCAGGCTTACGTCATCCAGGCCGAGGTGCTCACAGTAGCGCCCGGTCAGGGCATACCAAGCGGTGAGATCACGATAGGCGAGCAAACCATCAACCTCGAAAATGGAGTTGCCGAAGTCGACTACCCCGGCGGCGAGGTTGGTTCACTCGAAATTCCGATCCGCTACAGCGGCGATGAAAAATACCTGCCAAGTGAAACCACGCTGACGCATGTGACCGAGCGGGCGGAAACGCAATTAACCCTGACCCAAGAGACGGAAGTCACGGAATATGGTGAGCCGGTAGTTCTGGACGTCGAGGCGGCGCCAGCAGCACCTGGCGCCGGAGCGGTTACTGGCACGATCCAACTTCTTGTCAATGGGCAGCCGAGCGATATTACGGGTGAGTTTTCCGATTCCCGGGTTGCACTTGAACTGCCCGGTCTCGAAGCTGGAACTCACACAATCACCGCCGAATATCTTGGGTCAGACAATTCCAAGCCCGCGCTCTCTAACGAACTCCAACATGAGGTCTTGGCCACGAGTGCAACGGTGAACTTAGAACTTGCCCGCCCCGCAATCACGACTGGCACCGATGCGCTCCTCACAGTGGAAGTGGACACTGAAACCGGAGTTTTTGCACAGGGAGAAGTAGAGGTGCGTACGGTCGGGTCAGACGCCGCAACCGTTGCATCCGGCACCCTCGATGCCGGGGAAGCCTCCCTGGTATTCGCTGACCCTGGGCTGGGCAACCACGAACTAATCGCAGTTTATGCGGGCACACAAAGTGTTGCGGAGGCAAAGTCACCCCCGGCATCACTGACGGTAAACGCAGCACAAAGCACAACAACTCTGGACGGCCCGACAACCATTACCGCGGGCGAGGAGATCAGGCTGCTCGCGTCGGTAACAACACTGGAGGGAAGCGAAGCAGAACAAAGCGCTGCCGGATTCGATACTTCACTTCTGCCAATGAGTGATATATCCGGTATATGGCAACCTTTCACCGCCGAAGGATCGGTGCAGTTCGTCTTTGACGGTGAAGCAGTCGGAGAACCAATTTCACTGCATACGAACGCGAAAGAAGCATCCGCCGCCGAAGCTATGCTCAGTAGGAGCTTGGACGCCGGGACCTATGAGGTCGAGGCGCACTACTTGGGCGAAGAGCGAGTACTGGCATCTGCGAGTGAGCCGATGACCGTAACGGTTGCTGTAGCCGAACCGGACGGCGAGAGCGCACCCGCGCTTGAGGGCAAGCGGCCGCCAGTAGACTCCGGCGCGAACCTTCCAGTAACGGGTGCAGAGGCGCCACTTCCCACAGCGCTGCTTGGGTTTGGCCTGCTCGCGCTAGGCGCATTAGCTGTGCGTCGCCGCAGCCGTATCAGCGCATAGATCGAAGTAACTGAGGTTGCGCTAAACAACCGACTTGGCTCCGGTTCGTGTCTTTACGCACCGGAGCCAAGTCATAACAAGCCGCAGCCACACTTCTTTTTAATCAACACTCTGGCAAAGCAACTGCTTCATCGTGAGGAAGACTCATTTCGCACAGCTAGTTTTTCAATAGCTCAAGCGCGCTGTGTTTGTGCGCCGCTATGTGGTCAGTTTTATCACTGGCGATCTCGTATTGAGGCTCGTCATCCGTGGCGTGCCGCGTGCGACCTTTGAATTTGAAGTTTTCAGTGTGCTTCTTTGTTATTTTTCCTGAGACCCGGCCGGCTTCGGAATTCCATGCAACGTGGTCCCCGACTTCGAAGTGTTCTGATCTATGGGCCATGTGACAAGAATATGAGCAAGGCTGCAAATTCCGCGACTCAGTTGAGTTGGATATCGCGAGATTAGGACTTTAAACAGCGAGGCACTAATTTTCATCAGACAAGTCCCCCGCCAATTTGGGCGGGCATAGCGTGACCTCAAACGCCTCATTCTTCGGTCGCCGAAGCCAGTCCCAACTCTCCAGCAATCATGCACACCTGTTCAGCCAGGGCAAGGTCGCGCTCGGTTATTCCGTCGACATCGTGCGAGATGGTCGTAACTTCAACGCTGGGGTAGGTCACTAGAACATCGGGATGGTGGTTCATCTCGTCGGCAGCGTCAGCGATGCGCACAACGAACTCGGCACCGATTTTGAAAGAGTCGGTCTTCCACCGAGCCGTAGGTTTGCCATTCACGATCTGCCAGGGAGCCGGAAATTTATTAGATGCTTCTTGGGGATCAATTTTTTGAGTCATATTTCAGGGTCTCGCCAATTGCCGGCCTTCGCCACCGGACTTTAGAACGCTATTGCGACCAGCGGCTAAATCGTAGGTCCGTGCAGCCAGCACAAAGCGCGTTCTGCCGCCACTTAAGCGGCCTCCCGCCAACTATGCGGTGCGGCGTCATCTATGGGAGTCTCCGCCACCTATGCGGTCCGACGCCGCAAAGTGGCGGCCGCAATCATGAGCAGCGCAACGACGCACGCGGCAACGATGCCCAAACTGATCCAAAAATGGCTCGTTGCCTCGGAATGGTCCAGTAGTTCGGTGAGCGCCTCCACCGCGTACGTGACGGGTAGGGCATTTGAAATTGCATAGAGGACGCTCGCCATTTCCTCGCGCGGCCCAAACAGCCCGCACAGCAATAATTGGGGAATTATCAGCGCTGGAAACAGCTGTACAGCCTGAAACTCAGACATCGATATTGCAGACGCCAACAGCCCGAACGCGACACCCAGTTGTGCGCCCACAATGCCGGTGACCAGCACGAGCCACATCGGCCCCTGGACCTCCATACCCAACACCCATGAGGTGAAAACTGTTGCCACCGTGACCTGAATTGCGGCCAGGAGCCCGAAGGCCAGTGCGTAGCCAAACAGGATGCTGCTTTTAGTGATGGGGGTAGTCAGCAACCGCTCTAAAGTGCCGGAGATCCGCTCGCGCACCATCGCAATCGAGGTGAGCAAAAACATCAATATGATCGGAAAAACCACGAGCATAATCAGTTCGATTCGCGAAACCAGCGGTTGGCGCCCATCGAACAAGTAGTGCAAAAGCGTAAGGACGACGACCGGCACGACCAGCACGATCGCAAGAGTTCGCTTATCGTTCAGCAGTTGCAGCAGAATGCGCCTGGTCGTCGCCATGGTCATTGCTAGGTGCACTTCAGCCCGCTCCCGTCTGGCGAATCAAACGCAAGAACGCTTCTTCAAAGTCGTCGGCGCCGGTGCGCTCCAATAGCGTGTTTGGGCTGTCTTGGGCGATTATTTCGCCCTGGCGCAGCAGCAAAAGGTCGTCACACTTTGCTGCCTCATCCATTACGTGGGATGACACCAATACGGTCGCCCCGGCAGCGGCGCGGGATCGAAAGTTTTCCCATAACTCCTCGCGCAACACCGGGTCTTGGCCCACAGTCGGCTCATCCAAAATCAAAACCTCCGGCTTGCCCACCAGGGCGGCAGCCAACGAAACCCGGGACATTTGACCGCCGGAAAGGGCTCGCGCAAGCTGCTTGCGATACTTTTCGAGACCGACCTCGGAGATGACGCGATCGATTTCAACACCCGGGGTATTGAACAGCGCGCCAAAATATTTAACGTTCTGTTCTACCGAGAGATCGCGGTAGATGCTGACGGACTGCGTCATATAGGCAACCCGGCGCCGCAGCTGCGGGCTTCCTGCTTGATGACCCAGTACTTTGATGCTGCCGCCCTGGAACTTTTGCACACCCACCAGGGCGCGAAGCAGTGTGGTCTTTCCAGACCCGGACGGGCCTAAAATCCCGGTGATTTGCCCCGCCCGCAGCTGGCATGTCAGTCCGGCGAACACCTCGTGCTGCCCCCGACGCACGCGTAGTCCTCGCACGTCGATCGCGGCGCAAGCTCTCC
>JAJYRW010000257.1 GCA_021793895.1 Actinomycetes bacterium | reverse complement strand
TCGCATTTCAGCGCATGGAGGATATACCGAAGTGATTTCGGCCACGTTCGGTTAATTTCTGCGCATGAACGGTCCGTTGCGGGCGCGGCGAATTACTCCTTCCCAAACGTCCGCGCAAACGCGGTCAGCGCATCCTCTGATTTCCCACTAGCCCAACCTTCGAGCGCAACTACTCCGTCGTAACCCAAATTGCGTAGTTCCTGCGCGATCGCTTCATAGCGAATCTCCCCGGTGCCCGGCTCGCGCCGGCCCGGAACGTCAGCCACCTGAATTTCGCCGATCCAGGGCAGCGCCTCACGCACCAGTTCCACGAGGTTCCCCTCACCAATTTGGGCGTGGTACAGGTCCAAGTTCAGCCGCAGTCCGGGGGAGTCAACGTGCGAGACCAAGGCCAAAGTATCGGCCGCCAAGGCGAAGGGAACCCCCGGATGGTCGACTGCCAAGTTCAAATTCTCCAGGGTGAAGACCCGTCCGGCCGCGGCAGCCATCTCGGCTAGCCGGCTCAAAGTATCGGCAGCGCGCAACCACTCGCTGGGCGTCACAGTTTCTTGTGCCCGCACCGGCAACCCGCCCGGGGCCAGCCCGGTGCCGTGCAGGTTCAACCGCGGGCAATTAATCTCTGCGGCCGACTGCAATGATTCCTGCGCAGTTTGGAGAATGTCGGCAATACCCTGCTCAGTGGTGAAGTCCCCGCGCAAATACCCGGTCATGGACGAAAACGTGGCACCCGTAGCGGCCAGTTCGGCGAGGTCTTTTTCCTGCCAGTCCCAAATTTCCACCTCAAATCCGCGGGACGATATTTCCACAACCCGCTGCCGAATCGGCAGGTCGGTAAACAGCATTTCCGCGCTCGCCGCGAGCCGGTATTTCGCCGGCGCGCTTGTGGTCCAGTCGATGTCACTCACGGGTTACTCAAAACTCTTCAAAAAGGCTATTGACTGCTTCACATCACCCTTGGGGCCAACACCCTGCGGTTTGCCGGTGAGAATCATGTCCTGTTCCAGCACGTACCAGCCGTCATAGCCGGCCTCATTCAACAGCGAGACGATGCGCGCGAAATCCACATCCCCGGTGCCCAGTGGCACATACATGCCCTCCCGCACTCCATCGGTGTAGCTGATTTCGCCGTTTTGCACCCGGCGGGCAATATCGAGCCGCACATCTTTAGCATGCACATGCTTGATGCGTCCCACATGCTCTTCGGTGAGTTGAACGGGATCGGTTCCGCCGATGAGCAGGTGACCGGTATCCAGGCACAGCGGCATAGCCGATCCATCCAGGACGCGCTGTACTTCAGCTTTTTGCTCAATCATGGTGCCCACGTGCGGGTGCAGCACGGCGCTAATTCCGCGTTTTTTCGCAGTTTCTAACACTCGGTCCAGATTGGTCAGGAGGGTATTCCACCCGTCCTCATCCAAATCGGGGCGCTCATCGTAACCATCCAAGCCCGACTCGGCGGCAACCACAAGGACGTTCCCGCCCGCGGCTTCGAAACTGTCCAGTTCGCGCTCCACCTCCGGAATGGGATCGTGGTCGGGCTGGTGCAAAACCAGGGGCACAAACGCGCCCACCGCTTTCAGCCCGTACTCGTCGATCGCAGCGGCCCGGTCTGCCGGCTCTTCCGGCAGCCAGCCCTGCGGCCCGAACTCGGTTGCGGTGATTCCTAAGTCAACCATTTCGGGTAGCACGTCGCTCGGTTCGAGTTGATACCCCCAACCCGGCACCTCGCACACGCCCCAACTGATCGGTGCTCCAGCGATTTTCATGGCGATCTCCTTAAAAATGTGTCCTGGGTGATTGGTTTATTTATCGAGTTTTACTGCCAGCCCGGTGCGCACTGACTCGGCCGCCGCCAGCGCAATTTTTAGGGACGCAATACCCGCCGACGGGGGAGTCAAATTTTCCGCCTTCCCCTCGATCACCTGGATGAAGTGGTGCATTTCCGCCTCAAAAGCCCCTTCGAAACGGGCAATAAAGTCCTCATAGCGTTTCCCGGTGTCGACCGCTCCCGGATCTACCGACTCAACTGGGAGGCACTCGTCATACCCCACACCGATCGTGTTTTTCGTTCCGAATACTTCCAGGCGCACGTCTTGGCCGGCTTCATTTCGGCGGCTAGAAGTGATTGTCACCATCGCTCCGGAAGCAAAATTAAGGACGACGACCGCCGTGTCCACATCTCCGTGCCGCTGGTAGGTGGGTTCTTCAAGCGTTGCTCCCCGCGCAAAGACCTCGACCACCTCATCACCCAGCACCCACGGGATCGCATCGAACTCGTGGATAACCATGTCGCGCCAGATCCCACCGGAGTGCGGGATGTAATCCAAGTCAATTTGGCGCCGGTCGTGGGCCATGGCCCGCCCGCCGCGCACTGTTCCCAATCTGCCTTCGGCAACTTGCTTCCGCACGGCCTGATAGGCGGGATCGTAGCGGCGTTGAAAAGCCACCATGACCGGGATGGGCTGGGCCTCTAATTCGGCCGCGAGGGATTCCAGTTCATCCAGTTCGAGCGCGAGGGGTTTTTCCACGAGGACGGGCACGTGGGCGGCCACGGCCTGGCGCACCAGCGCCGGATGAGACGGGGTGGAAGTGGCAATAACAACGCCCGTCACCTCGGCCAGCAGCTCAGCAACATCGGTGGTGGTGGCCACGGTCGTGTTCGAATCAGAAATTTCCGCGCGCACCCGCTGGGCGGCTTCTTCTAAGCGCTGCACATTCCGGGCCGCCAAAGTCACCTTGGTCACACCGGGGTGCTTGGCCGCGTTTACCGCGTGCATAACACCGATCCGGCCCGAACCTATTACACCAATATGCATGTAGATCTCCTGATTCTTTTAAGTCGCGACGGCCCGGGGCTCCCGGCCCAGCAGCACGTCTTTGACACCCTGGGCGGCATCGACCAGCGTGTCGTGAAGGGCAGCTTTGCTCAGCCCAAAAACGTGCGGGCTGAGCAAAACCTGAGGATGGTCAAAAATCGGGTGATGGTCCGGTGGCTCCACACTGAAAACATCAATGCCCAGCCCGCGCAGCTGCCCGGAGTCCAGCGCGGCCAGTGCCGCATCTAAATCGATCAGGTCCCCGCGCCCGGCATTGACCACGATCGCTCCGGGCCGCATCCGGCCTAAAGTTTCCGCGTTTAATAAGTGATGGGTGTGCGGTGTGAGCGGGGCGTGCAACGTGACAACGTCAGCCGCGCTGAGCAGCGCTGACAGGCTTTCGACTTGAAATTCGGCTGGCGGGGGCATGAATGGGTCGTACGCTAAGACGCGCATCCCAAAAGCCGCGGCTAATTCACCTACTCGCCGCCCGATGCGGCCAAAGCCCACGATGCCAATCGTGGCGCCGTATAAATCCCCAATGGGAATACCCGGGCGATCCTCCCAC
>JAJYRW010000256.1 GCA_021793895.1 Actinomycetes bacterium | reverse complement strand
GTGTGGGCAACGCTGATTGCTTTACTCGTTGATGATGAGCCCGTTGTCGGATTAGTGAGCGCGCCGGCACTGTATCGCCGCTGGTGGGCCGCTGCCGGAAGTGGCGCCTGGACTGGCCGCTCCTTATCGAAGGCCAGGCGGATGGAAGTTTCCGCCGTCCAAGACCTTGCCGATGCTTCCCTGTCCTATTCCAGCCTGTATGGCTGGGAGGACCGCGGAATGCTCGCCAACTTTCTAAACCTCACCAAGCAGGTATGGCGCACCCGCGGCTTTGGTGATTTTTGGTCCTACATGATGGTGGCCGAGGGAGCAGTCGATTTTGCGGCAGAGCCAGAATTAGCACTTCACGATATGGCAGCTTTAGTTCCGATCGTGCGGGAAGCGGGTGGCGAATTCACGTCGGTAACCGGTAAACCGGGCTGCACGGGAAGTTCCGGTATGGCGTCAAATGGGCATTTGCACTCCGCGGTGCTGACAGCGCTAAACGCCTAGGGTCTAAGCGCTTCCCTTTCAGTTACGTCAAACCACAGCAGATCGAGCTCATCGGCTTGCTGGCGTGCCTGTTCATCGCCCTGCATCGCCTGCGCAACCAATTTTCGCGCCGCATCGGTGTCTTCGTCGACGTGAAAACTGACCATCTCGATTTCGCTTAGCGGGTGGCGCAGGTCCAGTGCGCTGGGCGAATCAGCGCCGGGCATGCCTGCCCGCGCGGGTCCGGTGGCGTCCTGGGGAACGTCGGCAGCAATCACCAGGCGCCGCGGCGTTGCATCGGGAGCACCCGCAAGCAGATCCAACGAGGTGTCGGCAGCGGCCAAAAAAGCGGCGTATTCCAGATCTTCCTCGTCATATGACTCGGCCCCACCGCGGTTGAGGGCTTGGCGCAGTTGCGCCGTGACGGCATGAACGATCCGTCCGCCGGCACCAAACTGTTCATCGTGCAGTTCTTGCAGGGTGGCAGGTACGTAGATGCGCATAGCTCCCAGTTTGGCCTAAGTGGCCGAAATTGCATCCGCCGACGCGCTAAATCGCTAAGGCCGATGCGCTCGATTGCGCGCACGGGCGCGCTAAGTTGCGCCCACGGACCCGGCTAAATCGCTGACACGGGCGCGGGCTGTACCGCGCTATGTGCCAGTTCCTCCACCAGTGCGGCGATCGCCCCAGAAGCATCCGACTGGGGCGCGATTTCTAAGACGCTTTTGCCCTCCAACAGCGCGGTGTCGAAGGCTTCGGAATCCTCCAAAATTGTGTGCACGTTTGGTACTGCGGCATAGCGCGCCAAAATCTCGCGGATAGATTCGCTAGCGCCGCCTCCGGCGACCGACCGGCGCACCCGCGTCACGACAGTGAGCAAGTGCTCGGGTTGTACGACTTGGCGCAGTTCTGCCAGGCCGCGCACTAGTCGCGGGATTGCCACCGGATCGCCTTGACCTACGGCTACCACCGCATCAGCGGCGCCCAATGCCGACAAAGTCGCGCCATTGCGCTGCGGTGCGTGGGTGTCAAATGTCAGTTCCTCATCGCTTTCCAAGCTGAAGCCGCAGTCAATGATTGTCCAGTGGGCGCTGGACCGCGCGATTTCCCACAGGTGGTCCAAAGCCGTGGGCATCAACTCTGGCCAGCGATCCGCGCGCGGGATTCCCACAAGTGCGCGCAGGTTCTTTGAGATTCCCGCCGCGTGTTCCAACAGGCCGTCGGGGGTAAGGGTCCCGCGCCCGGCCTCCCGGGTTGCCGCAATCAGCCCGGATGCCTCATCGAGCAGGCCCAGCGCGGGCGCGATCATTCCGCCATAGGGATCGGCATCAATCAGCAACGTGCGCGCACCGCTCGCCGCTAGGTGGCTGGCGATCTCAATTGCAAAAGTCGTTCGCCCCGGGGCGCCCGCTGGACCCCAGATCGCCGCAATTTTCCCGCGCGAGTTTAGTGCGCCGTCCGTAATTATTTCTTGGTCGCGAGCCCGTGACCGTGCTCGCCATTCTTGGGCGGTGGTGATCGCTTCGGTGACGGTCCCGGCCACCGCAATGCCCATCTGGGTTGCCACGCGGGCGAGCGGTGCGTGATCGGCGGATTCGACGAGCAAGATGATTGTGCAGCCCGTGACCGTGATGCCCGTAAGGAAGTCCAGGTCAATGGGGCAAAAATCAGCGTGCAAAATTGCCAACTCCCCCACTCCGGCCGTGGCGGCAGCGATCAGTTCGGGCCCATCGCCGCAGCGGCGCGTGATGGTGAAACCGCGGTCAGCTTCGAAGCCCTGCAACAGTTCAACTTCTTGCGCTCCCCGCGCGGCCACCAAAACAGTCGTCGTCACGGTCGGAAGCCATCTAAATGGGGGACGAGTTCCACTGCTCCCGCGCTCGACTTTGCGTCCAACACGACCTTTAAGTTATCTAGCGGCACTAAAACCGTCACGGCCTTACTGCCCGCGATACTCAGCGGACCGCTATCTTCACTAATCGCGCTCACCTGCAAACCCTCCGCTAAAAGGCGTGGTTCGTCATCGCTATTGGTGTCGGAAACGTGCCACAGATCGACCGTTCCTCCCACCGTCAGCCCGTGCTCGCTTCCGGCGGCCACTGAGATCGTCACGGGCCGCAGGCTGGAATTTGGGGCATTAGTCAGTGCGGCCAGCGGAACCAGCTCCCCCGCCGCGATCGGGCGCGTCAGATGCGGCTGATCCTGCCACCAAGCGGTGTCGGTGATCTCGGGAGCTAGATAGTGGTTTTCGTAGTCGGGAATGCGCACCTCTTTAGTCACCAAGTTCCCCGGCTCAAGGGCGCTTCCCTCCAGCAACGGCCCGGCCGCGGCGTAAACTGCGACGGTGTTCGAGGCGGCGTTTACTATCAAACTCCCCAGCCCAATGCCCAGGGCCATCAGCACTAGCCCGGTGATCAGCCGCGGATCGCGCCATCCGGGTTTGCGCAGCCGCAGCGCGAGCGAATCATCCTGCCACGAGTCCCCGGCCGCACCATTGGCCGAGGATGTGACTTGGAAATTTGGCGCAGTGGTCTTCACGGCCCCTATCTTGACCGCTTTTTGCCCAGTAGCGGGACACTTCCTGCAAAACTGTGGATAACGCGTATTTCTTTGCCGAAAGATGAGATGCTTATAACCATGTCGCGCCGATTCTTGACACTGGCTGATGTAACTGAGGTTTTGAACATTTCCTCCGCGCAGGCTTATGCGCTGGTCCGCTCCGGCGACCTGCCGGCGATCCAAGTGGGCGGACGAGGCCAGTGGCGTGTTGAAGAAAGTGAGCTCGACGCATATATCGAGCGCGAATACCAGCGGGTGCGGGAGCGCTTTTCCGCTGAAGACGCCGCAGAAATTGAGTAGGTTAATTTTTATTTAGGACGGCGCACATCTCCTGATACCGGATCGTCACCTCAT
>JAJYRW010000255.1 GCA_021793895.1 Actinomycetes bacterium | reverse complement strand
GCCGGCGGCATGGTCAGCCCCTTCAATGGGGAGGGTATTGCCTACGCGATGAAAGCCGCCCGCACGGCCGCCGACCTGGCGGCGCAGTCGCTGGTGCGCTCAGATGCTTATCAGCGCGAGCGGACTTTGCGCCAGTACCCCGAAATCATGGCTCAGGAGTTGGGCGGCTATTTCAACCTGGGCCGGGTGTTCGTGCGAATCATTGAGCGCCCCGAAGCCATGCGCTTCCTCACGCGCTATGGCTTGCCCCGCCCCACTCTTATGAAATTGACCATGAAGCTACTCGCTGACAGTTATGAGCCTCACGGCGGCGACAACTTCGACCGGCTCATAGCCACCCTGGCACGAATTGCTCCGAAGTCATGAGGGGCGCCGTTGCAATGCTTGCCATAGGTGACACCATTGGGTACCGAGACCTGATGCATTCAGTGGTTTCTCGGCCAGCTAGGAAGGACGATCAGGCGTGAACCCCTACATACCGATCTTGGCAATGATGGCCGTCGGTGTCGGCTTTGCGGTGGCGACAATCATCATGAACTCGCTGCTGGGGCCCAAGCGCTATAACCGCGCCAAACTCGAAGCCTATGAGTGCGGTATTGACCCCAGCCCCCACGCGGTGGGCGGCGGGCGCTTCCCAGTTAAGTACTACCTAGTGGCGATGACCTTCATCATCTTCGACATTGAGGTCGTATTCCTGTATCCGTGGGCAATCGCCTTTAGCGAGTTGGCCTGGTTTGGGCTGATCGCCATGTTCGGATTTATTGCAATTATTTTGGTGCCGTTCGCCTATGAGTGGCGGCGCGGCGGCTTCGAGTGGGTCTGAGCGGAGGAATTATGGGCATTGAAGAAAAGCTTCCAGCAGGCTTCCTGCTGACCACGGTCGAGTCGCTTGCCGGATGGATTCGCAAATCTTCCATGTGGCCCGCCACATTTGGGCTGGCATGCTGCGCGATCGAGATGATGACCTCGGGGGCGCCCCGATTTGACCTGGGTCGCTTCGGTATGGAGGTCTTCCGGGCCTCGCCTCGCCAGGCAGACCTGATGATCGTGGCCGGTCGCGTCAGCCAAAAAATGGCTCCCGTCCTGCGGCAGATTTATGACCAAATGGCCGAACCCAAGTGGGTGCTATCGATGGGCGTGTGCGCCTCCTCAGGTGGCATGTTTAATAACTACGCAATCCTGCAGGGCGTAGACCACGTCGTTCCAGTCGATATTTACCTGCCCGGCTGCCCGCCCCGGCCCGAAATGCTCATTAACGCGCTGCTCGAACTGCACGACCAGGTGCAAAACATGCCGCTGGGCGTGAACCGCGAAGAAGCCGCGCGCGCTGCTGAAGAGGCGGCCATGAAGGCGGAGCCCACCTCGCACATGAAGGGACTGCTCGCGTGAGTGATAAGCCCGAAAACGCCGGCGAAAAGCCCGAAAAGACCGGCGAAGAATCTGATCGCGTCGAAGCGGCAGAGACGGTAAAACCCGGCGTTGAGGGCGCGGACGCGCTGGTCACCAGCGAAGCGACACAAACCGCCCTTGAAGCCGGTACCCAAAGCGGCGAAAACGTCATCGACACCCGCCGCGGCATGTTCGGCGTTAGCGGCTCCGGCGACACTTCCGGCTACGGCGGCCTGGTGCGCACGATCGCGATGCCCGGCCAGACCCAGCGGCCCTTTGGCGGCTGGTTCGATGAGGTCGTCGACGTATTAGAAGAAATTTTGGACGGCGACTCGGGCCCCGGCTTTGACGCTGCGGTGGAGCAGGTGGTCGTCGATCGCGGGGAACTAACGCTTTTCGTGCGCCGGGAGCACCTGCTGGCGGTGCTGCAGCCACTGCGGGACGATCAAGACCTGCGCTTTGAGATGAGTTCGGGAGTATCCGGCGTGCACTACCCGCACGAAACGGGCCGAGAACTGCACTCGGTAATGCACCTGCTGTCGATCACCCACTCCCGCCGCATTCGCGTGGAGACCGCCGTGCCCGATGCCGACCCGCACTTGCCGTCCTCGGTCTCGATTTACCCGACCAATGACTGGCACGAGCGCGAAACCTGGGACTTTTTTGGAATTGTCTACGACGGGCACCCCGCGCTGGCCCGCATTCAGATGCCCGATGACTGGCCCGGACACCCCCAGCGCAAGGACTACCCGCTGGGCGGCGTACCAGTTGAGTACAAGGGCGCTAACGTGCCGGCTCCTGATAACCGGAGGGCGTATAACTAATGACTGAGCAAACCAACCAGGATTTCTTCGCCCCCAACGTCGATACCGAGGCAAGCGACTACCGCTCCTTCACGGTGGAGGGCGGCGACTGGACCGACGTGGCGGAAGAGGCCGCGCGTCTGGGCGAGGAGCGCATCGTCGTCAATATGGGGCCTCAGCACCCCTCCACGCACGGTGTTTTGCGCCTCATCTTGGAGATCGACGGCGAGACCGTTACCGAGGCCCGCTGCGGCATTGGGTACCTGCACACCGGGATCGAAAAGAACATGGAGTTTCGTACCTGGACGCAGGGCGTAACTTTTTGCACCCGCATGGATTACCTGGCGCCCTTCTTCCAAGAGGTGGCCTACTGCCTAGGTGTGGAGCGACTCTTGGGGGTGGCTGACGATGTTCCCGAACGCGCGCAAATCATCCGCGTGTTGATGATGGAGTTAAACCGCATTGGCTCCCACCTCATTGCGCTGGCAACCGGCGGTATGGAACTGGGAGCAACCACGGTTATGACCGTTGGCTTCCGCGAACGCGAAACAATTTTGCGCATCTTTGAGCAGATTACGGGCTTGCGCATGAACCACGGTTACGTGCGCCCCGGCGGCCTGGCACAAGACATTCCCCCGGGCGCAATTGAGCACATTCGCGAGGCGATCCCCAGCCTGACGAAGGGTGTGCGGGAGTTGGAGTCGCTGCTGAACGAGACCGCGACGGTCAAAATGCGGCTCAAGGACGTCGGCCACCTCTCCTTGGCCGGTTGCGTTGCCCTTGGCATCACCGGCCCCGTATTGCGCTCCACCGGGTTACCACACGATGTTCGCAAATCCGAGCCCTACTGCGGGTATGAAACCTATGACTTTGACGTCATCACCCGCGAGGGCGCCGATGCTTATGATCGGATGCGCATCCGGCTCGATGAGTGCTATGAATCGCTCAAGATCGTCCAGCAGGCCACTGACCGGCTCGAAGCCATGGGCCCCGGTCCCGTCATGGTCGAAGATAAGAAGATCGCCTGGCCCGCCCAGCTGGCCATCGGGACCGACGGCATGGGTAACTCACTGGACCACATTCGCGAGATCATGGGCCAGTCGATGGAAGCGCTCATTCACCACTTCAAGTTGGTAACGGAGGGCTTCCGCGTACCTTCGGGTCAGGTCTACCAGGCGGTAGAAGCCCCGCGCGGCG
>JAJYRW010000254.1 GCA_021793895.1 Actinomycetes bacterium | reverse complement strand
ATCCCGAATGGACGGAGCGCGTGCCGTAAAGCGCGGCACGGATCTTAAGTGATTCGGCGCGCCGGACCGGTACGATGATCTCCTCATGCATCCACATTCGGCGTCGGACCATTTTGCCCGGCGGGCGCTGGTCAATTACATCCGTACGGCTCAGCGGGCAGCCAGCGAGGTAATCCGCACTTATTCGACTTCCTTTTTCGCAGCTACCCATCTTCTGGGGCGCAGGAACCGCCAGCACGTCCGCAATCTTTATGCGCTAGTGCGGGTTGCCGACGAACTCGTCGATGGGGTGAGCGCTGCAGTTGGGCTTACCAGGGACGCCCAGCTGGCGGCTTTAAATCAATTTGAGACGGCGACCCTTACCGCGATGCGGACGGGTTACAGCACCGATTTGGTCATTCAGGCGTTTGCGCACACCGCGCGTACGGCGAATATTTCCGCCGACTTGGTGTTGCCATTTTTCGCAGCAATGCGCACAGATTTACTGGAGGTGCCCGGGCGCCCGGGCTCAGATGCTGATCGAGTTCCGACTGCAGGTGGTGGTGATCCTGCTACTGCCGGCGTGCGCACTTATGACGGAGCCGCGCACGCCCAGTACGTCTACGGTTCCGCCGAAGTCGTTGGCCTGATGTGTTTGCGCATATTTTTGCGGGGCCAGCCGGTGGACGCGAAAGACCGGTCGCAAATGGAAACCGGGGCTCGGCAATTAGGAGCCGCGCTGCAGAACATCAATTTTTTACGTGATTTTTCGGAGGACACTGCGCGTTTGGGGCGCCACTACCTAGGTACGGTCAGCGAGCTAACCCCCGATATTAAAGCGCGCTGGGTGGCGGTGGCACAGGAGCAACTCGATGATGCGCAGGCGGCTCTTCCGCTTCTGCCTTCCGATGCGCGCCGGGCCGTTTGCGGGGTGCACGGCTTATTTTCTGAACTGTTGGCTCGCATTGCGGCCGCTGAGTGCGAAGAACTACACCGCCGGCGGATCCGAGTACCCGACAGTCGCAAGGCTAGAATCTTGGGGCAAGCGCTGCTATCTGACAGTGGTCGAAAATGGGCGAAATGACCGCGGTCGGTAGCGAGAAGGTCGTAATCATTGGGGCCGGGGTTGCGGGGCTGGCAACGGCCGGATTGCTGGCGCGCGAGGGGTATGAGGTCACCGTGCTTGAGCGCCATGAGCGCATTGGGGGCCGGGCCGGGGTGTTGGAGCGTGATGGTTTTCGCTTCGATACCGGGCCCTCCTGGTATCTGATGCCTCAGATTTTCGATCATTTCTTTCACTTGATGGGTACCAGCGCTGCTGAGCAGTTAGATCTCGTGGCTCTCGATCCGGGGTATCGCGTGTTCGCTGAGCCGGAAGTAGGCGGGGAGCTAGCGTCGTTCATTGACGTTCCTCGTGGAGAAGCGGCGGTGCGGAAAGTATTTTCCAGATTGGAGCCGGGAGCGGGGGAGGTGTTGGGGCAGTATTTGGAGTCGGCACGCGATGCAACGGACATGGCGGAAAAGTACTTCCTGTACAACCCGTTTCGGTCCGCGCGCAGTCTTTTGACGCGCGAGGTTTTGCAGAACCTGGGTAAGCTCGCGGGGCTCTTGGGCACTTCGTTGGAAACTCACATCGCGCGAGGTTTTCGCCACCCGGTGCTGCGTCAGATTCTGGGGTACCCCTCCGTGTTTCTAGGAACGCATCCGGCCCAAGCGCCGGCAATGTACCACCTTATGAGTGCCCTCGATTTAGATTCGGGTGTGCTTTACCCCCGGGGTGGTTTTTGGACGCTCATGCAAAAACTCCAGGCCCTTGCCCGCAATGCTGGCGCCAAAATCATTACCGAAGCCGACGTAACGGCGATCACCACGAAGCGCCGATTGCGGCTGAGCCGAAAATCCCGCGCTGTTACCGGGGTCGCGTGGGCGGATCGCGATGGCGGGGCCAATCATCTGGCGGCTGACATTGTCGTTTCAGCGGCTGATTTGCACCATACGGAAACGCAGCTGCTATCTGCGCCAGACCGTTCTTACCCACAGCGGTGGTGGGGCAAAAGACAGAGTGGACCGGGCGCCGTCCTTACTTTTTTGGGTGTGTCTGGGCAGCTGACGGAATTGCCGCATCACTCCCTGTTTTTCACACGGGACTGGGATGCGAATTTTGCAGCTATTTTTGGTTCGCAGCCGACCGTCCCCGAACCCGCTTCGCTGTATGTGTGTCGGGCGAGTGCAACTGATCCGCAGGCGGCTCCTGCCGGATTTGAGCAGCTATTCATCTTGACGCCGGTGCCCGCTGATGCGGCTATCGGGCGGGGCGGATCCGATGGGGAAGGGGACGGGCAGGTCGAAGAAATATCGCGCTGCTCGATTGAGCAGGTTGCGCAGTGGGCCGGGATTGCGGATTTGGAACAGCGCATCACGGTGCGTGAAACGATCGGACCGGCTGATTTCGCCCGCGACTACTCTGCCTGGTCGGCTGGCATGCTTGGCCCCAGCCACACCCTGGCCCAAAGCGCAATGTTCCGGGCGCAGAACTCTTCCAAGAAGGTTGCGGGCCTGTATTACGCGGGTGGTTCAACGGCGCCGGGGATTGGCGTTCCTATGTGCTTGATTTCGGCGGAGCTAGTGCTTAAACATTTGCGTGGCGATAAAACCGCGGGGCCGCTTTTGCGCGACGATAAATCCGCGGGGTCTGTTCCGGTGGGGCGCTCCTAATGGGGTGGATTTACCTAATAGCGCTCATTTTGGCTAGTGGTTGCATGCTCGCGATTGACTGGCGGTTCCGGCTCTTCTTCTTCCACCGCGCGGGCGCGGCCGCGGTTGTGATGGTGATCGGCGTCGGATTCTTTATGCTGTGGGACGCCGCCGGAATTGGGCTAGGCATCTTTCTGCGCGGGGACGCCGCGATAGCGACCGGCGTGGTGTTCGCCCCGGAAATGCCGCTCGAAGAGCCGGTGTTTTTAACGTTTTTGGTGCTGTGCACGATGATTGCTTACACCGGTGCGCTGCGCATCATCCAGCAGGTGCGGCGACGGAGTAAGTCATGAAGTATTTGCTGCTATCGCTTGCGGTGCTGGTCCCGGTCGTGACGCTGAGCATCGGGCTGGCGCCACGCGGGGATGCGAAGCGGCGCGCTAGTTTCATTAGTCGCGACCACTGGCTTGCGGTAGCAATCGCCGGTGTTGCGCTGATGGTGTTGACCGCGATCTTCGACAGCCTCATGATTCAGGCGGACCTTTTCTACTATGCCGATGAGCTGATTTCCGGTGTTCGAATCGCCCTGGCGCCGATTGAAGATTTCGCCTATCCAATCGCCGGAGTGCTGTTGCTGCCGGCACTGTGGCGCATGCTCATAAAGCCGAAGTCTGATTCGAGTGCATCCCGGGCGGTTGGCGCTAGTGGCTTGCCGGCGGTGG
>JAJYRW010000253.1 GCA_021793895.1 Actinomycetes bacterium | reverse complement strand
AAAAAGTTCCGGGCGTCACGGTAGGGAAGGTTTCGGACCGCACGTTCCTGATGCATCTGGGCGGCAAGATCGAGGTGCGATCCAAGGTTCCGTTAAAACACCGCGATGACCTGTCGCGCGCATACACCCCCGGTGTTGCTCGCGTCTCTACGGCGCTGGCCGAAAAACCAGAAGACGCGCGCCGCCTCACCATTAAGCGCAACACTGTTGCGGTGGTAACAGACGGTTCGGCCGTTTTAGGCCTTGGAAATATTGGAGCCACAGCTGCCCTGCCCGTCATGGAAGGAAAAGCGGCGCTCTTTAAACGCTTTGCCGGTGTCGACGCCTGGCCGGTGTGCCTTGACACCCAGGACGTGGACGAAATTGTCTCCATTGTCAAAGCCATCGCACCGGTCTACGGCGGAATCAACCTGGAAGACATCTCGGCGCCGCGCTGCTTCGAGGTGGAACGCCGCCTACAAGCCGAGTTGGACATCCCGGTGTTTCACGATGACCAGCACGGCACCGCAATCGTGGTGCTGGGTGCGTTAGAAAACGCGCTGCGGGTGGTTGGCAAGAGGCTCGATCAGGTGCGCATTGTCATCTCGGGGGTGGGCGCCGCCGGGAACGCCATCATTCAGTTGCTCCTGACCCAGGGCGTCGGAAGCATCATCGCTGCCGACCGCCACGGCACCATTCACCGTGATCAAAATCATGCGGATCCCGCGCGGCAGTGGGTGGCCGAAAACACCAACGCCGAACTCCTCGATGGAAGCCTGGCTCAAGCACTGGCGGGCGCGGACGTGTTCATTGGGGCCTCGGGCCCGGACCTACTTACCGGCGATGACATTTCCACCATGGCTGATCGGGCAATTGTCTTCGCGCTGGCCAACCCCGTACCCGAAGTGGACGCGGTCGAGGCGTCAAAGCACGCCACCGTGGTGGCAACTGGCCGCTCCGACTTCGCGAACCAGATCAACAACGTGTTGGCCTTCCCCGGAATTTTCCGGGGGCTATTAGACGCACAAGCCTCAAACGTGACGAACGACATGATGATCGCCGCGGCACAGGCCATTGCTCAGTGCGTTGCTGAAGACGAACTCAACCCGAACTACATCGTCCCGTCCGTCTTCGACGAAAGCGTTGCTCCGGCGGTGGCTGCAGCAGTGCGCAAAGTAGCTAATCCAAATGGGGAGCCAGAAGCGTAGCTAAGTGGACGCCGTCCTTCATTGCTAACTGTGTTGCCTGGGTGCGGCAGGAGAACCCGTCGGCCAGGAGCACCGCATCGTCGGAGGCCGCGCGCAAGGCGGGCAAAATACCGTTCTCGGCCACGGCAACCGAGACGTCGTAGTGGCCTTTTTCCATGCCCCAGTTGCCGGCTAGACCGCAGCAGCCCGCAACTTCTGAAACCTGGGCGCCAGCGGCGGTCAGTAGCGCGCGATCGGCACTGAACCCGAAGGTGGCGTGCTGGTGGCAGTGGGGTTGGGCGACAATCTCCAGCCCGTCCAAGTTCGGGGGAGTCCACACCGAACCATCCGGGCGGGGGCGGCGCAGTGCCTGAGCAAATGTGATGGTCGCATCTCGGATGGCAGTGGCGCGCGGATCATCGGGGAATAGTTCCACCAGGTCGGTGCGCAAAACCGCGGTGCAAGAGGGCTCTAGCCCGATTATCGGCACTCCGGCCTGCGCGAGCGGACCAAAAACATCGAGCAAGTCAGATAGTTTCTTGCGGGCGCCATCCAATTGTCCGGTGGTGATCCAGGTCAGCCCGCAGCACACTTCGCCCGAACTTACCTGCACGTCATAGCCGGCCGCGCGCAGCACGCGGATCGCGTCATGGGCAACGTTCGGGCTGAAAGCATCGGAGAAGGAGTCCACCCACAGCAGCACTTTTTGCGCCGAGGGGAGGCTCACGGGAGTCGCTTTTTCCCACTGCTTATGGAACGGCGTGATGGCGAAGTCCGCCATTTCCCGGCGCGGATCCAGCCCGCCCACCCGGAACGCGAGGCGGCGCAGCCACCCGATCGACATGACGCCGTTCGCCAGTCGGGCTAAGCCCGGAATCTTGCCTACCAACGCCGTCCAGCGCGGCAGCTGCCCCAGCAAATAGTGCGTCATGGGTCGCAGCTTCCGGCGGTATTTGCGGTGCAAAACCTCCGACTTATATGCGGCCATGTCCACGCCGGCGGGGCAGTCGGAACTGCAGGCTTTACAAGACAGACACAGGTCAAGCGACTCGGCGACCTCCGGGGAACTCCAACCGCCGGAAACAACTTCACCATTTGCCATTTCTTGCAGCACACGCGCCCGCCCGCGGGTGGAGTCTTTTTCATCACGCGTGGCCAAATAGGACGGGCACATGAACCCGCCCGAATCGGAAGAATCTGCCCGGCACTTTCCCACCCCCACGCAGCGGTGGATCGCCCGCGTGAAGTCTTCGCCGTCGGCTAAGAACGCGAGCCCGTCCGTGCGGCGCAGTTTTGCCGCGGCCGGGCGGCGCAGATCCGCATCCAGCGGGGCGGGATCAACGAGCACACCGGGGTTTAAAATATTGTCCGGATCAAAAAGGTTTTTAAAGCCCTTAAACGCGGCAAGCACATCGCCGGAATACGTGTATTGCAGCAGTTCACTGCGCGCCCGCCCATCACCGTGCTCGCCGGAAATCGACCCGCCGTGCCGGGCCACCAGCATCGCGGCAGCCTGCAAGAAAGGCCGCATGCGCTCGGGCGCGTCTTCCAGCGGCAGATCTATTCGCACGTGCAGGCAGCCGTCGCCAAAGTGCCCGTAAATCATGCCGTCCAAGCCGTGTTCGTCCATCAGCGCTTGGAACTCTCGCAGGTACAGGCCGAGTTTTTCCGGGGGCACCGCGGCGTCTTCCCAACCCGGCCAAGCTTGCTCCCCGGCCGGCGTGCGCCCGCCCAAACCCGCCCCGTCGGCCCGAATGTTCCACAGCGCCGCAGCTTGCTGCGCATCCGGAACAACCAGGGAGTGGTTCGTGGCGCCGTCCCTAATTATTTTCGCTACGAGCTCTTCGGTTTCGGTCTCAGTGTCGCCCGCGACCTCCACGAGCAACCAGGCCCCGCCGGCGGGCAGGGGCGGGACGGTCGCCTCGCCGCGGTGCTTGCGGACGACGTCCACCAGCCGGGCGTCAATGCCCTCCATGGCGATGGGGTTGTGGGGGAGAAGATTTGGGACGGCGTCAGCCGCGCTGGCAATGTCGGGGTACCCGAGCACAACTAGGGCGGGCGCGCGGGGGATGTCCACCAGTTGGACCGTCGCCTCTAAGGCAATGGCGCAGGTTCCTTCGGAACCAACGAGTGTTTTGGCTAGGTCGCGGCCGTTTTCGGGTAGCAGGTGTTCGAGCGAATAACCCGAAACCTGGCGCGTGAACTTGCCCATTTCGGTGCGGGCCAGGGGCAT
>JAJYRW010000252.1 GCA_021793895.1 Actinomycetes bacterium | reverse complement strand
CCTTGGGGCCACCTCGGTGCAGATTGCCCATCGTGGACGGCGCTCCCTGGCTCCCCGTCGGCGCGACCGCTTGAGCCGACATGGGAACTATGAGTGCCAACACAGCCACAAGGGCCGTGAAAATAATCCTTCCCTTTCTCATCATTCTCCTTCCAGCCCACCCGCACTCAAGTCGCGTATTTCCAGGGAAAATCGCAGTGCAAATGTGGCGCGATAATTGGTCACTATCGATCTTGTGAGAAAAGGGAGATAATCGGTATCCGGATGTCCTACGCAATTGCGAAGACCCATAGGCCCAATGGGCTAAGGGTTCGTAGAAAAATCTGGGAATGTCAGACATGATCGCTACCTTCAATAAGTAAGGAAGAAGTTAAGAACTTGGTTAACAGGAGGAATGCCTGACGGCCGAAGGGCGGTAGAGAATGTTGCAGCGCGAGGGGGAGGACGGCGCAGCAGGTGCGCCGAAGCAGCCACTAGGGCGTGCTCAGCGAGTGCGCGGCGAAACTCTTGATCAAATACTGCGTTTCGTTGACCAAAAGCGATCTTTCAGTTCTCCGGGAGTACTCGTTATTTCCGGCCCACCGGGAATTGGGAAAACATGGACAATCGAACAGGTCTTAGAAAAGCTCCTTCGATCACCGCAGCCGCGACTTATTCTCCGGGCGCGCGGTTACTTTGGGGAAACTGAATTTCAATTTGCCGGATTGAATCAATTATTGCGCCCAATATTGATGGAGGCGAAGCAGTTACCCACCCCGGAAAGAGTCGCACTTCGCGCAGCACTTTCTGGTGCGACATTCACCAGCGAAGGCAGCAAGAATCTTCATCGCATCGCTACCGGCACGCACTCGCTATTAGAGCGATTGAGTTCCTCCCAGCCCGTTGTGCTGTTGGTTGATAACGCGCACTGGCTGGATGCGCCGACTCGGCGCACGCTTACCTACCTCTCCCACCGAATTGCGGGAACGAATATCACCATGGTGGCCGCAACACGTGATGTAACCATTGCGGCTGACTTGGAGGGGCATCATATTGCGCTGCAGTATCTCGATGATGAAACGGCGCGTGCACTTGTTCGACAAACGACGCCGCATTTGCCAACCGCCGCCGTGGACCACATCGTGGAAAGCGCCGGCGGTATGCCCCTTGCGCTCGTGGAAATCGCTCAGCTCCCTGATCTCGAAGCGCGCATTGAGATGAGTCAAAAGTTCTTGCCCGGCGACGTCTTAGATCTATTACCGCCGGGTGCAACGCTTTTGGAGGATTATCGCGAACGCATTTCGTGGATGTCTGCCACAGAATTGCGGGCGGCGGTCACCGTAGCTTTAGAAGAACTCTCCTTAAGCCAAATGGTTGCCGTCTTTGACGAATTAGGTGTCGAGATCGGCGACTTGGCAGCTTCCGAACACGCTGGACTGATCGAATGGATTCACGGCACGCCGCGCATCATCCACCCCACGGTGCGCGGAGCCCTGCACGAACTCGTGCCGGGATCGGAGCAGGTCATGGTTCGCAAAGCCATCGGGACGGTGCTAGTAGATGATCCGGCGCGGGCGGCTAAACACCTCGTGGCACTGTTGGAAAACACCGTTCCCGAAGTCGCAGATACGCTCGAAGAAGCAGCCAAAATTGCCGCTACCGGCGGTGAACACTTCGAATCAGGTCGCCTGTGGGAACTCGCGTCCCGGCGTACCCCACCGGCCAATCACGAAACTAAACGCCAACGCATGCGGCAGGCGGTGGAAGAAAACCTGCAGGCCGGCAGCCAACTGGCTGCCGAAAGATGCACAAGAGACCTATTAACACTGGCGCAAACTCATGACGATCCCGCGCTGGAGATCACGGCCCATCGCCTCTGGCTAGAAATCAACTATGGAGTTGGATCCCCACTGACCCTGCTTCGAGGGGCGGGCCGAGCACAAAACATCGACGCCGTGGTCCCAGTCCTAAACGTTGCACGAAATGCCGCCTCCCAAGCGCCACGCGAAGTCGCCGAACTATTAACAACGCTGATGAACATTTTGAGCGCCCGCGGCCGTCATGAGGATGCCCGCACGGTAGTCGACATTTTTAAACGACACATACCCAGCGGTATCAGCAGCCTTGAATCCGAACTTCTCATTGAAAGCATTGAACGCGGAAATGGTCACCCCCAACCCCAAGACCTGCTGTTTGGCTCATGGCCCGAAATACTGAACGACGACGCTTTGGTGCGTTTCTTTCAAACTGCTGACAGTTTGCTGACCACTATGATTTGGAGTGATTCGCGTGGAGTAAACGAACTCATTTACCGCCACCAAAAGCTAGTCTCTGAGCGCAATTTAACGGCAACCGCTGGTAGAACAGCGCTCCTGCACGCCAATCTCGCGCATAGAGATGGACACTGGCAAGAAGCGCTCACCCGCTATGGCGAAGCGGAACAGGCACTGTGGCGCACCGATTTTCGGGGAGCGGCGCCAACCATTTTGCTATTTCAGGCTTGGCTCACGGCGCTCATGGGCGATGCGCAAGCAACAGGAGCGCTGCTGGCGCGCGTGCGTGAAGCCCGCAGCGCCCGGTCCCCAGTGATCGAAGCTCTGGCTAACGCGATTGGGGGGATGCTCAACTATTCCCTGGGTCGGTGCGAATCGGCTCTGCGCCATTTCGAACGCAGCGTGGATATGCCCCAACTATTTGGCGTCGCTCACCCGATCGTGCCGGCACTATTTGTGGCCCACGCCGAGGCACTGTGGCGGATGCGCCGTTACGAAGAGGCCCGGGGGCTCGTGACCAGCTTCGAAGAGCGCGTTGCGATTAAAGAGTCCACACGTCATCAAGCATTCCTGGCACGCTGCCACGGCTTCCTCGATACCGACTTCACCCACCATTTTGAAGAAGCAGTACGCAAACACACCGACTCTCGGCAACTGCGCGGCAGCGCTGAGGACCGCGACTTCGACCTAGCTCGCACGGTTTTGATGTGGGGCATGCGGCTGCGCCGCGCGCGCCAAAAGCGGGAAGCCAGCAAAAAACTCCATGAAGCACTCGCCATATTCACTAACATCGGCGCAGAAAGTTGGGCGAGCATGACCCGCTCCGAACTCAAGGCCTGCGGTGAGCGCCATGTCGAAACCACCGGTTTACCCCAGCACCTGAAAGCACTCACGCCCCGGGAATACGAGATCGCCAGTGCAGCCGCCGACGGAGCTACGAACTCCGAAATCGCTGGCAAACTTGGAATTTCCCCGCGCACAGTCGAACAACACCTCGGCGCAGCGTTTCGAAAACTAAACGTCCGGCGCCGCACCGAGCTTAAACGACTCATTCCCAAACCGGGGTAACGTTTATTTCCGTGAATCAAACCCGCCCCGATTTTCCCGTCCGGACTGATCCGGTCGCGATCGAACTCCTGCGCAGCGATCCGCTGCGCAG
>JAJYRW010000251.1 GCA_021793895.1 Actinomycetes bacterium | reverse complement strand
CGATTTTGGCGACAGCGAAGCCGGCCTGGGGCTGGGCCTGGGATTGTTCGGAATCCTGTCCATCATTCGACTGCGCTCCGATGCCATTACCCAAGCCGAGATTGCTTACTACTTCATTGCACTAGCTTTGGGGCTCGTTAACGGTCTGCACCCCGGCGCGGTTTGGATCGCTCCCGCGGCATCTGCCGCTTTGGTGATCGTGATGTGGGCCGGCGACAGCGCCTATTTCGCCCGCAACACGAAGCGCACCACCGTTACGCTGGACCGCGCATACCCCCGCGAAGTCGATCTGCACGCCGCGCTGGCGCACTTGCTAAACGCCGAGATCTTGCAGACAGTTGTCGAACGCATCGATACCGTGCGCGACACCACCATTGTTGACGTGCGCTACCGCGTGTTCCCCACTCCGCGCGGCTACCGCCCCTACGGTCAGCAAAACAACACGGCCCGCAGTACCGACTTTTTCGCCAATTTTGTAGGTGAGACGCGATGAGTTTGACGAACGCGGTTGAAAACCCCGTCCGCGCAACCGGCTCCCGATCCCAAGCGAGCCTGACAGCCATCGCTGCCCGGATGTCAAGTGTTGATCTAGACCAACTGAGCCAAATCGCCAGTTTGCAAACCCGAGTTGATACCAAGTATTTGTTAACGCCGGAGCAAATGGTTGCCGTCCTAAATCAAACCGGTGCGCACTTGCGCGTCCTGCAGATAGACGGAAAACGCAGTTTCGGTTATGAGTCGGTGTATTTTGATACGACGGCATTGCGCACATTTCGCGATCATCGGCAGGGGCGGCGGTTGCGGTTTAAGGTTCGCACGCGGCTGTATCAGAATTCGGGTGAGTGCATGCTCGAGGTCAAGGCGAAAAAGGCGCGCGGCAAGACGGTGAAGCGGCGCATGGCTTACCCGCCCGCCCAGCGGTTTGCATTGAATGCGGAGGGGCGAAAGTTCGTTGCCGAGGTTTTGGGCGCGCAATATGGCACGCGGCCTCCAAAATTGATCCCGGCGCTGCGCGGAACCTATTCACGCACCACGTTTGTCGATGTGCATGAGGGGACTCGTATGACGTGCGATACCGATCTGGCGTGGGAAAACGACTCCCAGCGGGTTGGTGGCCCCGACTCGATCGTGGTGGAAACGAAGAGCGCTACCGGCACATCGCACGTGGACCGGGCGCTGCGGGAGCTGGGAATTCGACCGGTGAAAATTAGTAAATATTGCGTGGGGACGGCCCTGTTGCACCCACACTTGCCGGCGAACCCGTGGAATCAGCTGTTACGCGAGGAGTTTGGGTGGCAGCGCCAGAGCGTGCCGCTGCCAACTGCGTGCTAGCGGCCGGCCCGGCGTCTTCCAGCGCATTTTGCAAGGCCCCCTTGCTACGCGTAACTGACCCAGCTGCAAGCCGAGGTATCTTTAGCATCGAACGCTAGATTTTTAAGGTGGAGGAACAGCAGTGGGTCAAGGAATCTCGCGGCGCAAGTTCGTCGTTGGCACGGCGTCGCTGGCCGCGATCGGAGCGGTGGCTGCCTGCGGGGGCTCCGAAAATGGCGCCGATTCGGGGGAAGCGCACGTTGAAGCTGGAACAAAGCTCGCTGCGCTGGACGAGATCCCTGAAGGGGAGTCCGAACTCATAACCACCGAAGACGGGACCGAAATCATCATCACCCGCACATCGGCCAGTGCCGCGAAGGCTTTCTCGGCGATCTGCACGCACAAGGGCTGCACCGTCATGGCGGGGTCAACGCCGCTGATGTGCCCGTGTCACGGCTCGACGTTTGATCCCAAAACTGGCGAAAATATTGGCGGCCCAGCGCCAAGGCCGCTGCCGGAGATCGCGATCGAAGTTGTCGACGGGGAGATTCGCGCGGTCTGAGCTGAGCGTTCAGTTGCTGCGCCGATCTAGCTCTTTCGCAGAATCGATACCGCGAAGTCCGCGTCGGCGCGCCAGGGTTTGAGATCCCACGTGGCGAATCGGTGTTCGAGCCGCAATTGAGCGCCGGATGCGGCCTCGTCGAAGGCTTCAAGCGTTAGCCGCCGATGCACGCCGAATCCAATAGCCATGAAACCGTCCGGCGCCAGATGCAGGGCCAGGCGCTCAAGAGCTTGCCCGACAAGGCCGCTGGGGATAAACGGCAACACGTTCCCGGCCGCAACGATCGCATCAAACGGTCGGCGCTCGCCTTCGGCGCGGAGATCTAGCGTCACCAGGTCGCCGGTGATCCAGCGCGCCTCGGGATAGTCCTGTTCAGCTGCTGCGGTGAGAAGTGGATCAATATCGATGCCCACCACGTCATGACCCTGGGATTGCAGATAGCCGCCCGTGCGGCCCACGCCACTGCCAGCATCCAAAATGCGGGACTTGCGCTCAACCATTGCGTCGATGAGTCGGGCCTCACCGGCTAGGTCCTCGCCGATGTCAGCCTTATTGCGAAACCGGGAGATATACCACTTGGAGTGTTCCGGGTCCGATAGCCCGGGCCACATACTCGTTGCAGACGCCAAACTCTTGTCTTTCTACGAAAACGCTTTAACCCTCAACATAAACCGGGGTACCCAGCGGAAGGCCAAATTCTTCGACGAGCTCGGTGATTTCGTCGTTGCGCATCCGGACACATCCGCTGGAGACATCGGTGCCGATTCCATCGGGATTATTGGTGCCGTGCAAACCGAGGTCGCCGGGGCCGCCGTTGAAAGACTCCAAGACATCGGAGTATCCCGACAGTCCGTACGCGTAAACGCCGTATACCCCATCAGGGTCGGGTGGTTGGAGGAGCTCCTTTATGTAATAGACACCGCCGGGGGTGGGGCGTTCATCACGACCGACGCCAACGTCGGTTTCAAATACGACCTCGCCGTCTTTAAACAGCTGCATGTGGTGATCGCTCATCGTGACTTCAATCCGGTACGGCGAGTACTTCAGCTCGATATCGTCCGTGTGAATCCACCCCATGGTGCCGTTGGGACGAACCGGAAGATGGACCTCGTACCAGTCACCAACTTCTTCTTCTACCAAAAACACCATCGGTGTATCGCCGGCGCTGGTGAGGAATTCGGTGGCCTCCAGTACGCGCTCGACGTCCACGTCACCCGGATCGGCGTCCTCGGAGTCCGGCTCCTCATAAATGGTGATCTCATCCATGTCTAGGGCGTGGGCCACCGTTGCCCGGGTATCTTCCGGTTCCGGCTCTGGCTCCGGTTCGGGCGTGACCTCGGCCGTGGGGGTGGGCGCAGGAGGCGGCGGTGGCCCTTCGCTCGAGCAGGAAGCGACCCCGAGACCCACGATCAGACTGGCGCTGGCTAAAGCGGCCAGAGTCTTGCGCCGCTGATTTTTAAAAGTCATAAATTATCCCTGACATATGCAAAGAAGTAGCAAGAAGAGGATACCCGAGTCTGAACGCTTTTCGGCAGGCTACGGCCC